>CBDUSK010000008.1:0-15056 GCA_965369915.1 uncultured Phycisphaerae bacterium | reverse complement strand
CCTCCAGCGTCACCGACATGCGCTGGATGTTCTGGCATGCGTCATCGTTCAACCAAGACATAGGCGGCTGGGATACCTCCAGCGTCACCGACATGCGCTATATCTTCAGCCATGCGTCGTCGTTCAACCAGGACCTGTCCGGATGGTGCGTCACACTGATTCCTTCTGAGCCGTACGAGTTCGATTACTTAGCCACCAGTTGGATACTGCCGCGGCCGGTCTGGGGTACCTGCCCGTGATGACAGGCTAGTTTGTACAGATAGAAACCCCCTGCGATTGCAGGGGGCATTTCGATTGACAATTGTTTATTGATAATTGATCATTGTGATGGAATTTTTGTATCCTGTAGATCCCTCGCACCCTTCAGGGTGATAAACTCTCGGTTACTGGTTTGGCTTAGTGATGCAAGCTTACGAATAGTACGGTTTTTAAGCTTTCGCAAAACAATAGACGCTCGGGACGTCACCCGCCTTTGGCGGTTAACGTTTTTTTCTGAACTTTCTTAACTCGTCGAGGAGTGTTTGTATGTCTTGCGGCAGGGGGGCCTCGAACTCCATTATTTCGTTCGAGACAGGATGCTTTATTTCGAGCTTCCACGCATGAAGCGCCACCCTGCCGAGCAAAGGTTCTTCGGGTTCGGCCTGTCTATCTTCTATCTGCCACGGATAAACCACTTTTCCACCATACATGTCATCGGCGACGAAGGGGTGCTTCAAATACTGCATGTGGACCCTTAGCTGGTGCGTCCTGCCGGTTTTAGGCATAAGTTTAACCAGCGAGTACCCCCGAAATTCCTCAAGCACTTCATAAAAAGTAACCGATTCTTTACCGTCCGGCCGAATCGCGTTTTTCTCCCGAACATTAGGGTGAACCCCAAGGGGCTGATTAATCATGTCCGCGGTCAGCTCCGGGGTTCCGTGGACGATGCCGAGATAGGTTTTCTTTGTCTTTCGTTCGGAAAACTGTCTCGAAAGCTTCCAGTGAGCGGTATCGGTTTTCGCAACAACCATCACGCCGGTCGTGTTCTTATCCAGCCGATGAACAATGCCCGGTCGAAATTCGCCTGAGCCTTTCGAGAGTTGGTTGGAATAAAAAACCAGGCCGTTGACTAACGTCCCGTGTGTATTGCCCCGGGCCGGGTGAACTATCAGGCCTGCTTGTTTGTTGATGACAATTATTTCTTCGTCTTCAAAGATGACATTGATGGGAATATCTTCCGGCAATAGCTCGCGAATCTCGCGCGGCGGAAGTATAAGGTCGATCTCGTCGCCGGGATTCAGCTTATGACTGGGCTTAGCCGGACGGTCGTTTACATTCACCCCCTGGGCTTTGATAAGCTTTTGCAGCCGGCTTCGGCTGAACTGGTTGAACCTGCCGCAAAGATATTTATCCAGACGTTTGAACTTGATGCTCGGACCGACACGAAAACGAAGATGCTCTCCGATCTGCTCATTGCCCTGGTCGCTGATCATTTCGACCTGGGCGGCGTCTCGCTCGGAAGAACCTGCAGCGGGCCGATCAGAATTGTTTCCAGAATCGGAATTCATGCTGAATTAATTCGTTTCTGGTTGCGGGGTTATTATTTCCGCGGGTTCGCTCAGAACAGGCGGTGCCTCCTCCGGGAGCGTTCCCTGCAGGAACTCGGGCAGCAATGGGATCTCGGGCAAGGGAACCTCGCTCGGAACCGGCTCTGATACGAATACGAATTTTCCCCTGCTGTCATCCATCGCCTCAAGCCGAAGCTGTGCCTGGCTCGGAAAAACCGTCCCTTCGTAATCCGCCTGGGAAACTATCGATTCGTAAATGCTCTTTGCCTGTTTAAGCTCACCAAGCTCTTCGGCACAAAGACCGAGCCCGAAATTGGCCATAGCTTCCAATACCATCCCGCCGGGATTGCCCTTTGCTTTTTTGATCGCCGAGTTATATGCCTTTCTCGCCTGCTCGATATAACTTTTTATCTCCGCCGGCTCCACATCAGAATTCCGGAAATGAAGGTCCGAGCGCAACGCCTCACCACGCTTGATCAACGCAAGCGCACCAAGAAGAGGATTCTTTGCATTGCGTGCCTCTATCTCAAGAGCATTTGCCGAAACCAGCAGCGCGTTCGAAAAACCCATATTTTGAGTCTGGTTTCGCAGCGCCCCGATCTTGCTTTGGGGGAGTTGCTCGATGACCTCGAAAGCCTGGGCCTGGGCTCGAAGCTTTGCTCTGTCCCTAAAGCCCCTGACCGGACCCCAAAGCCCGATCGCGACGATAATAAGGACTACCCCTGTTATCTGCATGTAATTCTTGCGAATAAACTGGCCCGAATGGGATATCAGGTCCGCAAGCTCGTTGGTTTTCAGTTCGTGACGATGTTCAGAGTCCATTATATACCTCTTGAATTCGGTTTTACATATTTGTTATTTGATATTTCAGCCAATATACAATATAAAGTACGCATCTTCAATTATAAAATTTAGAGAGGACTTTGAGTGATGAGCCCTGGATCTATCTCGTATTCGTCCCATCGGACTCGGTCACGGTGCATTTTGCTTCTGGCAGGGTTTTTCCTGACCGGGTGCTTTTTAGGCTCGGCTGCTTATGCCGTCGCTGCCGATGATCCGGATTATATCGGTATCGACCAGATCGTCCCCGGCAGCACCGGATACTGCCTGACGGTCCTTCAGGACACAAAAATCGAGAAATTCGGCCTTAAGGTAGTCAGTATCGTCCGGAATTTCGAACCCGGCCAGGACATGATCCTGATCATCGGTACCGATGAAAGGTTCAAGAAAATAGGTCCCGTAAGAGGCTGCAGCGGCTCACCCGTTTATATCGACGGCAGGATCGCCGGCGCCCTTGCCGGAGCCTGGTCTTTCTCGAATGACCCTGTCTACATGGTCACCCCCATCGAGGACATCCTGCGGATCAGCTTGCCTGAGGCTTCCGCAGAACAACCGCCCGGGCCCTCTGCGGTCAGTTTTGACTTCTCGAAACCGATCGACCTGGCCGAATTCACCGGACTGATGAGGACCGCTTCGGCTGAAAAAAACAGATCAAATAACTCACTCATGCCACTGGTAACCTCCCTGCCTCGGCATAGTCGTAAAGAACTGGCTGAGATGTTCGAGTCCATGGGCTTTATGCCCGTTGCCGGTACGGTCGCCGGACAGACATCGGGGGAGATCGACATTCAGCCCGGCGGGGTATTGACCGTCCCCCTAATTTTCGGCGATATATCCGTCGCCGCCGTCGGCACGGCTATCGATGTCCGCGGCAATAAGGTCTACGGCTTCGGACACGCCTTTCCGGGCTTAGGCTATGGACCGACCGACTTGCCCATGGCCGCCGGAACTGTACACACCGTCGTTTCCAGCATGCTGTTCTCATTCAAGCTCACTTCGCCTGGCGATATCATAGGTGCGATCCGGTCAAACAGTTCGACCGGCGTCCTCGGCCTTATCGGCCAAAAACCAAAGACCATACCCCTGCATATCACCATAGACCGCACGGGTAGTTCCCAACTTGCCCGGACCGGGATATTTGATTGCAGGATCATTTCGCACCGTATGTACTCGCCGATGGCTGTGCGGACCGCACTGATAGGTGCCGCCACAACGGATGGGTCACTTACCCCGGAACATACGATAAAATACAAAGCCAGTATCAATATCGCTGGCGCCGACGCGATCACTTTCGAGAACATCTCCTCGGGTCAGTCTTTCAGCGAACTGCTCGACGATACCGCCGGGGCCGTAGCCTTGCTCATGGACAATCCTTTCGAACAGGCCGACATTACCTCGATGGATTTCGAGATTAAAATAGAACCGAAAAACATCCGGGCGAAAATATGGGCCGTCCAGCTCTCAGATGACACGGTCAAACCTTCCCAGGCCGTCGATGTTTCGGTCATCCTGCAGACATACCGCTCAGAAAAAGAGCTTCATAAATTCAGGCTTGATATCCCCTCGGACCTCGAGCCCGGCAAGTACCAACTTGTCATCGCCGGCGCTTCCGAATATATCAGGTTCATAAAAAACCTTTCGCCGCACAGGTTCACCGCCCTGGATTTTCCTACGCTTGCCGATTCGCTTAACAACCTACTTGCCGTAAGGCGAAACCGGCTGTTTTTAACGATGAAAATACCTTCCGGAGGCGTGACCATACGCAACAAAGAACTGCCGTTCCTGCCGCAGACAAAGGCCCTGCTTATGCAGGATAAAAAAAGGACTACCAGCGTGATGCCGTATAACCAGTGGCTCGAAAAAAATAACGAAATAGACCGAATCGTGCTCGGCAAAAAAACTGTTCAAATCACGGTCGCCGAACGAGGAAAACAAATTCAATAGTTATGATTTTTAAAGAGGACTTTTTATGAAAAGACTTCACGTTAAAAAAACACTTTTTTCGTTCCTGCTGGCCCTGGGCTTTTTTGTTATGCCGTCATTTGCCGTAACCTCAAAGATCACCCGGCACTCCAGCGCAGAGGATTTTCTTAAAGGTGAAACGGAAGAAACAATCGTAGATTCGGCCGGGGCGATAACCCTTGCCCGCCGGGCGATCGAACTGAACTGCGGTACCCTGCTCCGGGATGTCTGGTCCATTAACTCCGTCGTCACTTCTCCTGACGGAACGGTATATCTCGGAACAAGCCCGAACGCCTTGATAATTAAATATTCCAAAGGAAAAGCTGAAGCGATCTATTCGGTCGCACAAACTGCCACTCGGAGTTCTGCTGAAAAAGCTCCGGGTGATCCTGATCCCACCGACGCCGAACCGCCTTTTGCGAACCGGCACGTCTTCGCAATGGCCAATGATATCGGGGACAGGCTTTTAGCCGCCGTCAGCGGCGAAAAACCCAGTCTGCTCCGATTCGACAACGGCAGAGTCAAAACCTTGTTCGAACCATCGCACGCAAAATATATTTTTGCGATCACTCTTGACGAAATAGGCAACATCTACCTCGGCACCGGTCCGCAGGGAAAGATCTATCGGCTCAACCCTTTCGGCAAAAGACCTCAACTTGTTTGCACACTAAAGGACAAAAATGTTCTTTCGCTGGCGGTTCTTAACGATTTTCTCTACGCCGGCTGCGACAAACGCGGACTTGTTTACAAAATCGACATTGCTGCTTCCGATGTAACCGTTATCTATGACAGCGAACAGGCCGAGATCACCTCCCTGCTCTTCGATGATAACGGCTACCTCTACGCCGCCGCTGCTTCGGCAGCCGTTGTAAAAGACCAGACCATCTCCGTCAGCAGCATCATTGAAGGCATCACTTCCGGCAGGCCTGACACCGACCCCACAGAAAAAAAAGATGATGAAGAAAACACCTCCGGCTCGACCACTCTGAATGTCGCGAACACAAAAAACACCAACTCCGGCACTAAAGGCGACGGCTCTGCAAAAACAAAAAGAGGAGAACTGCCAAAATCCGCCGGCCACATCTACAGAATTGACCAGCAGGGATTTGTAACGGATATTTTCAGCGAAATGGCCGTTTTTTTCGCTATGGCTTTACAAAAAGATCAGCTCTTTGTCGGCACCGGAAACAATGCCCAGCTTTTCTCTGTCGAACTCGATACCGAAGAAAAAGCCGTTGCTTACGAAGACTCTCAGGCCTCACAGATAACCGCAGTTTCGGTGATTGGTAACGATATCTATATGGGAACCGCGAACCCCCCGAAACTCATAAAGCTTTCAATGGACTTTGAATCTCAGGGCACATACACTTCCGCCCTCGTCGATGCGGCCCAGCCGGCGAAATGGGGAAAACTTCAGATCGATGCCGATATTCCCGCCGGGGCAAAGATTCTCTTGTCCGCAAGAAGCTCAAACGTTAAGGACCCCAACGACCCCGCGTTTTCACCGTGGTCCAAATCCGTTCAGCTCGACGCCGCCACTGCGCTGGATTGTCCCGTGGGCAGGTTCTGCCAGTACAAACTTACGCTTAAAACCGCAAACGTCTCGAACACACCCGCCGTCAGAGAAGTCGCACTGTCGCATGTCGTTCCAAACCTCCAGCCAAAGGTCCTGTCTGTCAGTGCCCTCAGGCTCACCGAAAAAAGCAAAAAAGGAAAATTCAAGATCTCCTACAAAGCCCGGGACGAAAATAAGGACAAACTCGTCTACAGACTCGAATTCAGAAAACTTGGACGTTCCAGATGGATCGAGCTTAAGGACCGTCTCCATGAGACAACATTCCAATGGGACACAAGGACCGTCGAAGACGGCCGATACGAAATAAAGGTTACCGCCGACGACAGAGGCGACAACACCGCGATGACCAGGCTCTCGGGGTCCCGCATCAGTGAACCATTCGTCATTGACAACACGCCCCCGGCTATAGAAAATGAAAAGATAAAAACCCGCGGCCATGACACAACTGTGACTTTCTCCGTCAAAGACGAATTGACAGTCGTTGGGAAGATAAGCTATACAGTCGACAGCAATGAGGACTGGACCGGGACCTTGCCGCTCGATTCGGTCTACGATACCACCGAGGAAAACTTTAAGATAGTGATCGAGGACCTTAAAGGAGGCGAGCACATAATAGCCCTGAAGGTCAGCGACGACCTGGATAACACTATGTACAAAACCATCGAGATCAATATTGCCCCGGACCATGTCCGGTAGATCATGGATTAAAAGATGAAGACTATTCCATATGAAAAGATCGTTGATACCGTTGAGCAGCTTTGTATAGACAGTAATTACGAGTTGCCCGAAGACGTTGCCAGCGCGCTTAAGTCCGCGGCGAAAAAAGAGACCGATACGCGTGCGGCCGGCATCTGCGAAAAACTCATCGAAAACGCGAAGATCGCTCATTCTGACCGCATCCCATTATGTCAGGACACAGGCCTGGCTGTGGTCTTTGTCGAACAAGGCGCAGAAGTGATCATCGAACCTGCGAAGACAAAACCAAAGGCGACTTTGCCCGATGCGATCAATGAAGGTGTTGCAAAAGGTTACGAAAAAGGCCTGCTGAGAAAAAGCGTTGTCGCCGAGCCTCTGAACGAAAGAAAGAATACCGAAACAAATACACCCGCCGTGATCCATCATACCGTCGTTGGCGGCGATAAGCTTTCGATAACGGTTATGACAAAAGGCGGCGGCTGCGAAAACAAAAGCAGGTTCAGGATGTTCAACCCCACCGAAAATAAAAACACCATCGCCGATTGGATCGTAGATGTCGTAAAACAGGCAGGTGCAGACGCCTGCCCCCCATTTGTCGTCGGCGTCGGCATAGGAGGAGACTTCGAATCGTGCTGTCTGTTGAGCAAAAAAGCCCTGCTGCGGAACCTCGGCGAAAAAAATAGCGACAAGTTTTACGAAGAGTTGGAAACAAAACTGTTAACCGCCGTCAACGCCCTCGGCCTTGGACCGCAGGGACTGGGAGGCAAAACCACCGCTCTTGCCGTCCACATTAAAACCGCACCCTGTCATATCGCGTCACTGCCGGTAGCCGTAAACATCGAATGCCACTGTCACCGGCATAAATCCGCTGTTCTCTGATTCGCATTTAGTGCTAATGTGTCTGTTCGTAACAGAGATTTGCTATGGAAATGTATTCTTCGGCGCTGAGTTCTTCCGGCCGACGGCGAGGCTCGACAAAAGCACGCGAGAAAATATCGTGCCAGTCGTAAACTTTCTTTAATCTCCCACGGGCAAACTTCACACAAGCCTGCATCATCTTTCTACGGTGCCCCATGAACAGGTGTACCGTCTCCTGAAAAAAACTCATGTCGTGAATACGCTCGACCTTTTGGGTTTCTCTGGCGAACCTTACCATGCAGGAATCGACCTGCGGTTGAGGCCAGAACACAGAAGGTTTTAACCTGCGCATCACCGTAGCGTGACCCGCGGCAGACATGAAAATGCTCAGCACCCCGTAGTCGGCGCTACCGGGCGCAGCGACCATTCTGTCGGCAACTTCCCTCTGCACCGTAACACACATAAGGTCCGCAACGAGCGAATCTTCATCACCGGCGATCAAATTCATCATCACTGTTGCGGCGACCTTATAAGGCAGATTCGCCACCAGTAAGATTCTGCCTTTGAGCCGGGACTCGGCGTCTTTTACCGCTGAGACAACCTCCGGACAGAGCTTATGTTTGCTCTGCAGAATATCGGCGTTGAATATCTTCACGTTATAAATCTTTTTAAGCTGCTTTTGTGCTATTCGGGTCAGCGTCTCGTCTATCTCGACGGAGATCACCTCCCCTGCTGCTTTTGTCAGACCCTCGGTGAATGAGCCGGTACCGCAGCCGACCTCCAGCACGATGTCGTCGGGATTGATGTGCGCTGCCCCGATCAAAAGACGCATCAGGTTCATATCGATCAGGAAATTCTGACCCAGCCGTCGGTTCGGCCTGACTCCCGCCGAGGCCAGAAGACGTTCAATGTGCTGTTTGTTCTGCATTCTTACAATTGGCTTTCGATTCGTTAACACGTTTTATACGGGACATTTCTATCGCCAGCCGTACAGCTTCGGTCATACTGTCGGCGCTCGCCAGGGACTTGCCCGCTATATCGAACGCCGTGCCGTGACAGGGAGACGTCCGGATTATCGGTATCCCGATCGTCACGTTCACCGCCTTGTCAAAAGCCAGCATCTTCACAGGTATCATGCCCTGGTCGTGATACATCGCAACCACCCCGTCGAATTCCCCTCGCGCCGCGCGCAAAAAAAGCGTGTCCGCCGGGATAGGACCCTGGCAGTTTACACCGTTCTCCCGGCACAGCATTATAGCGGGGCTTATTATCCTGTTCTCCTCGTCACCGAACTGACCTTGTTCACCAGCATGCGGATTCAGCCCCGCTACTCCTATCCGAGGCTTCTTTATCCCGAAATATTCCTGAAGTGCCGTGTTAAGCAGATCGATAGGCTCGAACACACATCCGATGGTGAACTTGTGCCTAACCTCGAACAGTGGTTCATGTATCGTCGCCAGCGCCACTTTCAAAGGCCCGGCCACGAACATCATCACCTTTCGCGGTGATTTGCACCTTTCTGCCAGCATCTCTGTATGCCCCGGCCAGTCGCACCCGGCCAGACTCCAACTCACCTTGCTGATCGGAGCGGTCACCAAAGCATCGATTATCCCGTCCTTCGCCGCATCCACCGCATCGAGACAGAACTTTATCGACGCCTCTCCCGCCATCTTATTAGGCACGTGGATCCACCACGGAAAGCCAAACTCGTCATAATCGGCCACAACTACGTTCCGGGGATAATCCCTGCTTATCTTTTCATGCTGATGACGGAGCCAGTAAGGATCGATCTCCGCAGCGTCGGCCGCATACCCGAGCTGCTCGTTCATCCCGAAGATAATGAACTTCGCTTCCCGGCGGATCAGAGGATCCGACAGCGCCTTGACCACGATCTCCGGACCGATCCCGCCCGGATCACCCATCGTGATACCGATGACTATCTCGTTTCCTGCCAGGTTGTTTCCGTCGTTATTTCTCATTTACAAAAAAACGCATTCTATATCACTATAATACACTTCTTTATAACATATTATAACCCTAAAGTCATCCAAAAATTGCCCCCCGAATATCGAAACCCGTTGAACAACGCTAAACCCCGGTTCATCGGGACCAATTTGTCATATGATCAATTGCTCGCCAACCCCCTTCGCCTTTGCCCCGTTTCTGTCACTTTCAGCGAAAGCCGGAGTCTGTTCATTACATCTTAAATGTCGCATACCGCAAGCTTGATGAAACCAGCGGAATGATCGCCTTTGATTCTCAGAAAGTTATGACCGCACCTTAAGAAAAGGCCCATATTTGACGATAAGTAAGATAGATGGTACTTTATAACCGGAAAGCAGAAGTAAGTGCATGGCAAAAAAAAGATTAAATAAAAAAGTAGCAATTATAGGATCGATCCTTCTGGCGTTTTTTGTCATGGGTGTAATTGTGGTTGTCTTACACTTCAAAAAGAACCCCCTGAAGTTTTTAGAAAATGCTGAGACAGCACTTGGGCAAAAGGACTATAAGAACGCCGGGCTTAATTATGCGCGGGCTTACAATTATACCAAGGACGACGAATTCAAGATAAACATTCTTTTCAAATTTGCGGAATTTCACTTGATCAACAGTATGGACGTAGAGCCGGATGATCCTGCGTTTCACGAGCCCGACTGGCCTAAAGTGCTGGCATGCTGGGGGACGGTTATTAATATCGACCCGAAAAATGTGCAGGCAAGAACGGCTCAGTTGAACTATTTCTATGAAGTTGCCGATAGCGGCAATGACCAGGCCTGGAATACGGTAGAAACGAGTGCTTCTGAACTGATGGAGGTTTTGGAAGAAAAAGGACTGCCGTCCGATCCGTATATTTTGCGCGCAAAGGCGCGGGCCATACTGATGAAGACGACTCTGGGCCAGACAACCGACCGCGAAAAATCCATAAATGAGGCGATAAACGAATTCGAAAAACTGCGGGAGATAACGCCGGAAGATGTCGATATTTACCGGTATCTGGCAGAAGCGGCGGTTGTCAAGGGCCAGGTCAATAGTGCCAAGGGAGTACTCAATGCGACAAAGAATGCCGAAGAAGAGGCAGAGGTGATTCTGTATAAGGCCGTTGATATTGCACCGAATGATCCAAAGGCATATATAAATCTCCTTGACGCAAAGCTTAAGAATATACCGACAGATGACCAGGAGGCAATACAGGACCTTGAGGATGAGTTTGGATTACTGGTAGAAAAATTCAGTTCGAATGCGGAGGTTTATGCGGCCCTGGCAAGACTTTATTTGCTCAGGCGTGACACTTATGATGACGCGATGGAGGCAATTACCAGGGCCATAGAACTGGACGATGAGAACATAGACTACAAAATACTGGCGGCGGATATGAATTGTCGCAAGTCGTCGGTTTACAAAGATAAAAAATTTCTTAACAAAGCTATTAAACTCATAAATAATGCACTGACTATGCCGGATGCGCAGGATGTGCCCGGACCACGCCAGTTTAAACATAGGGCCAATAGACTTGGCCTGCTTTCACTGCTTTCAACCTGGTACATTGAGCAGGCCCTTGAAACAAATAAGGCAGAAAACCCGGAGCAAAAACAACAATGGATCGTAAAGGCTGAGGAAACAATAGATCAGATTAAGCAGATCGTCGGTACCGAAGAAAACGTTTATATTATAAAATGGAATGGCATGCTGGCACTGGCTAAAGGTGACACGGCAAATGCTGTTCGACAAATGTACAATGCCTATGAACAGCTCAAAGCTACTGATCAGAACGATCCATTCCTTTCCTATACGCTGGCCAATACATTCCAGGGCAGCAATGCGATAGGAGCAAGAAAGGAATTTCTTGGAAGAGCAGTTTTAAAACGTCCAAGCATCACATCATATAAACCCGGAGCCTTTCTGGATTATATAGAAGTCTTAGTAAATACATATGACTGGAAACGCGCGCTGTTTCTGATGGACGCGTATGAAAAGGCGTATTCCGCGAACGAACGCAGTCAAAGAATTCGTACAATCATATATATTAAGACCGGCAAGTTGGACCAGGCCGAAGAAGTACTCTCCATGTTGAACCCGGACAAGTTGGAGACGATCAAACTAAGACTCCTCCTGTTACAGACTCAATTCGGGCAAGTTCAAGCGGCACAGAAAACCGAATTCGATAAACAAGCGGACTTGGAAAAATTCCGGCCCAGGTACAGAGAACTCCTTGAGAAATTGCAGAAGATGGAACCTGACAATGCAACAATGACACTCATTTTGTGCGGGGATTATGTCGCGGACGGTAAGATTGATGAAGCAAAAACTCTGATCGATGAATTCCTGGTCAGTTTTCCGGACAATAGAAGCGTCGAAATCTATAAACGGCTGCTTTTGGAACCTGACCCGGCGAATATCTCTCAGGAAAGAACTATCCAGATAAACCAGGAAGTTCTGGCGAGTATCTCCGATGATTTGGAACGCCATATTGCATTGGGACTGTATTATTCCGGGTTGGATGATCAAGCGGAAAACGCCATCACTGAACTCAAAAAAGCTCTGGAGATATCGCCCGAAGAAAAACGTGCAGTCGATTTACTTTTTGATCTTGCCCTGCAGAGCGGGGATATGGAATTGGCCGGGCAAATGGCTGAAGTTGCTCAGGGTAAAGACTTTGACCAATGCCGGGGCAACCTCTTTGCCGCGAAACTTAATATCGCAAAAAAAGATTACCAAACTGCTCTTGAGAGACTAAACGACTGTATAAAAGCATTACCTGTTTTTGCATATGGATATTTATTGAGAAGCCGGGTCAACAACGAACTCGATAACTATGCCGAAGCCATCGAAGATGCCATAACATCTGCAAGGATCGATTTTCTCGGTGGCGCAAATGCAAAACAAATGGCGTTGGTGTTATATCAGCGCAATTTGCGGCTGGGCAGGAACGCCTCAGATGTACAGATTGACGAAACGGAAAAGGCTTTGAAAAAAGCGGCAATTCTGAACCCCTCTGACACACCTCTTCGGCGTCTTTATGCCGAATACATCAGTCAGCGTGATCCCGTAAAAGCTTTGTTAGTCTCGAAAGAGACCCAGGAACTCTTCCCAACTGCAGGTAACATTATAACATACGCCAACATGGCGATGAGATTCTCCCGCAGCGAAACAGACCCTGAACGCAGAAAAGTTCTCTCTGGAATTGCCGGCACTGCTTACGAGAAAGCTTATAGGACCGAACCGGAAAATCAAGCTGTTCTTATCGCTTATTCGAACTTTTTGAAAATTACAGGCCGGCAGAAAGAGGCAGAAGATCTCCTTGCAAAAAACACGGGGACTCTTTGGAGATTCTATGTTAATAATGGTCAGTATGACAAGGCTAAAGGAGTCCTCGAGGACTTGTATCAGAACGACTCGAGCGATGAAGTTGTTGTAAAAGCGCTGATGCTCGTTGCTAACAATAGCGGCGACAAAGATGAACTAAAAAGGTACGCCGAAGAGCTTTTGGTTATTGATAATACGACACAAAACCAATTGCTGCAAATTCAAATGTACCTCGAGGCGGGACTGATTGACGAAGCCGAGCTTAAGCTTGACAGCTTCACCCGGGAAAATCCCGAAAATGCCGCCGCGATGCTGCTTGAAGCGAGGCTCGCGGTAGAAAAAGGTCAGCTAACAGAGGCCCTGGAGCTTGTTAACCGGAACCTTGAGATCGCTCCTGAAAACCCAGAAGGATGGCGGATTCGAGCTCAGCTGAACGAATCACTTGGCAACCTTAACCAGGCGATAGAGGACCTGCAAAAAGCCAAGAGTATTAAACCTGACCTGGAAAACCGGGTGGCGTTAGCAAGTGCATATCGCCAGGCCGGTCAATTATCGTTTGCAATAGGTGAGCTTGTAGAAGTATTGAAGAATGAGCAATCCGGAGAAAATGTCAGGGGCATGCTGGAAAAGCTTTATCTCCAGGCCGGCCGTAAGACCGAACTTCAAAACTTGTATAGCAAGGCCCTTGAGAAGTATCCCGACAGCGCTTTCTGGCGTTTTCGTGCGGGCAAATACGCTCTGGATAAAGCCGACTACGCTCGGGCCGAGAAACTGCTTAAAGAGGCATGGGAGATGAGCGGAAAGGACAAAAAAGATGCCGTCGCACTTGATATGTACTTGGAAGCGCTTTTCAAAAGACGCAAGTATAAGAAATTAGTTGATTATGCGACCAAATATCTCGACACGGAATTTGCACCGTTTGCGTACGCACAGATAGCACAGGCTTATTACAAGTCCGGAAGCAGGGTTAAGGCCATGGTGTATTATCGTAAAGCGCTTGAAAAAAGCGGAACTGATGACCAGCTTGTCATGGGTATACTGGAGAACATGCTGAAGATTGTCGGACGGCAGGGAGTAGTTAACTGGTGCGATGAAAAACTGAAGACAAACCCGGACTCACTTCCTGCGAACCTGATGATGTTCGAACTGGCTCAAAAAGCGAGGAAATTTGACAAAGCCATTGGGCATATCGACAGTCTTTTAACAGCTATAACTCCGGAAAGTCCTATATGGGTTGAATATATGATTAAGAAAGCAAGTGCTCTCTCAACGGCTTATGTTACTACTTCTCAGAAAAAATATCTTTTGTCCGCGATAAAGGTTTTTGAAAAGATATTGCTTAAGACACCGGATGACCCCCTGGTGTTGAATGATCTGGCATATCTCCTTGCGGATAATAACGAGCAGATTGATAAGGCTGTCGAATATGCAAAGCGGGCTCATCAAGCCCTGCCGAATGATGGGAATATTCTCGATACCTATGCTTATACCCTATACAAAAAAAGTGAATACAAAAAAGCAGCCGAACTCTTCCGGATGTCCATCCAGATCTTTAAGCGAAACAGCCGGGAAATTCCATGGTCGGTTTACAACAATCTTGGGATGGCACAGGAAGAACTTGACCAAAAAGCTGATGCCGCGGCTTCATACACGAAGGCATTAGAGCTTGCCGGAAATAGAACATCAAAGATCGATAAGGAAAAATTAACAAAATCCATCGAACGAGTCATGCAGTAACCGCCCGCCGCATCATTGCGACCCTGTATGACGATGCCTGCAATGGCTGTCCCGGCCAACATTAATCTTTGACAGACACCCCACAACCCTGTAGATTGTAATTACTAAGGACCGGCGTCTCGCTGTTTCCCACGGGATGAGCATCTACAGAAGATGTTGTCGGCAGATGTTTTTTTAAGAAATACAAGTCATTTTCAAGCAAGGAGAAACAGATATGGGCGATAGTGGAAAAAAAGATAAAGGCAAAAGAGAACGACAGAAAAGGGCCCAGCTTAGTCCCAAGGAAAAACGAAGACTGAAAAAAGACAAAAAGAATAAGTAGACGGACTTAAGAATGTTCGCATACGCCGAATCATTCAATGAAAGAGACTGGATGAGTCCGCCAGTAACCACTACCATGTCATTGCGAGGCCGAAGGCCGCGGCGATCAGGCGCTTATTAAGTTTTTAAAGAGCCCTGCACTACTCAGTTTTCAAAGAAAAAAATTAGTTAATATATAACATACCATTGGGTTTGTTTTTCACAAAAAGGTTTTG
>CBDUSK010000007.1:0-15071 GCA_965369915.1 uncultured Phycisphaerae bacterium | reverse complement strand
AGCAGAAAAAACAATATATTTTAAACTGTCGTAAGGGTTTATTTTTTCAGGTTCCGGGGAGTGATCATTGCGGGATTATCCGGCACAGGCAATGAATTACGATTTATTATTGACTATTTTTAACGAATCATTTACCCTTATAAAAGTGTATAAATGAACTGATTTACGGAAAGACGATGGCTAAAATAAAAATCAGTCCGGAAAGGTGCAAGGGGTGCTGTTTATGCGTAGCGGAGTGTCCGAAAGGCCTTCTGCGCATGTCCGAATTGTTCAATGACAGCGGGCACCAATACGCAGAGATAACAGATACCGACCAATGCACAGGATGTGCATTGTGCTGTCAGATATGTCCTGATATCGCGATCGAAATCGAAGACGTCAGACCTGCGAGCAAAGACAAAAAGACCAAGGCAAAAAAAGGAGTAAAGGGTTAATTTGAGTAAGAGTGCAGAAAAAGTCCTGCTGAAAGGCAATGAAGTAATGTGCGAGGCGGCCATTCAGGCGGGCTGCCGATTTTTCGCAGGCTATCCGATAACCCCGCAAAACGAAGTTCCGGAATATATGTCGTGGCGCATGCCTGAGTCCGGCGGGACATTTATCCAGGCCGAGAGCGAGATCGCAGCTATCAATATGCTCTACGGAGCATCCACAGCCGGTGCAAGATGTATAACGAGCACTTCTTCACCCGGCTTCAGCCTCAAGCAGGAAGGTATAAGTTATATGGCTGGAGCCGAGCTGCCCTGTGTATTAGCAAATATGCAGCGAGGGGGACCCGGGCTCGGGAATATCAGCGCCGCCCAGAGTGACTATTTCCAGGCAGTCAAAGGCGGCGGACACGGTGATTATCGATTGATCGTCCTGGCCCCATCGACCCTGCCTGAACTTTACGAACTGACTATGAACGCTTTCGATTACGCGGATTATTACAGGAATCCGGCATTGATCTTAGGTGACGGCATCCTGGGACAGATGACCGAGCCTGTGGAGCTAAAGCCATATAAACCGATCCTGGAACTTCCGGAGAAAGACTATATCCTGGACGGGTGTAAAGGCAGAGAGCCAAGGGTCATAAAGAGCCTCAAGCTTATACCGGCTGATTCACTGGCGATCCACAATAAACATTTGAAAGAAAAATATCAACGTATTACCGATGAACTTAAGCTGTCGGAGCAGATACAAACCGACGATGCGGAACTTGTAATTGCGGCGTACGGTACTACAGCCAGAATTGCTAAAGGCGCAATAAAAATGGCAAGGAAAGAAGGCATGAAGGTCGGGATGGTACGGCCGATCACTTTATGGCCTTTCCCGGACGAACCATTTAAAAAGGCTGCAAAAACCGCAACAAAATTCCTCGTGGTCGAGATGTCAAACGGCCAATTTATCGAAGATGTCAAACTGGCCACAGAATGCAAAAGTAAGATCGAGTTTTTAGGTGCAGGCGGCGGCTGGTATCCCACATCTGAAGAAATTTTTGAAAAGATCAAGGAAGTATATAATTAAACAGCAGTGCTGAATATCAGGTAACAGATGGAATTTAAAAGACCAGAAGCTTTATACGCGAAACGGACCCATTACTGTCCCGGCTGCGGTCATGGGATTATTCACAGGCTGGTTGCGGAGGCAATCGACGAGCTTGGCGTGAGAGAAAAGACTATCGGGACGGCGCCGGTGGGCTGCGCTGTTCTGCTTTATGATTACTTTAATTGCGATATCGTTGAGTGCGCACACGGCCGGCCTCCTGCGGTGGCGACGGGAATAAAGCGAACACTGCCGGACAGAATAGTGTTTACGTATCAGGGTGACGGAGACCTGGCAGCGATAGGTACCGCTGAGACAATACACACAGCTAACCGTGGCGAAAACATCACTGTTATCTTTATAAACAACGCCATTTACGGCATGACGGGCGGCCAGATGGCCCCGACAACTCTCATAGGACAGAAAAGTACTACTTCCCTTGCCGGGAAAGGCAAAAACCAGGAAGGACCGCCTATAAAGGTATGTGAAATGCTGAGCACTCTCGATGGTGTAACTTACCTTGAAAGAGTAGCGATCAGTAGCACCAAAGATGTAATCAAGGCCAAAAAGGCCATTAAGAAAGCATTTCAGAACCAGATCGACGGCAAAGGATATTCGCTTGTGGAAGTACTTTCGATGTGTCCGACGGACTGGAAACTTCCGCCAAATAAGGCTGTCGACTTTGTAAATAACGAAATGAAAAAAGTATTTCCGCTGGGCGTGTTCAAGGACAAAGATGGACAATAAAGAAGCCAAGATAATCATAGCGGGTTTCGGGGGCCAGGGAGTGGTCCTGACTAGTAATATCCTCGCGAGAGCCGGTATGGCGGAAGATAAACATGTAACGAGCATGGTCTCATACGGAGCGGAGATGAGGGGCGGAACGGCCAACTCAACAGTTGTTATTTCCGACAATGATATCGCAAGTCCTTTCGTCGTAAATCCGAATATTGCGATAATCCTGAACCACCCTTCACTGGACAAGTTCGAAGAGATGATACTGCCGAACGGACTCGTTGTAATTAACACGTCAATGATCAGCAGAGAAGTAAAAAGAAGCGACCTCGAAGTTGTGAAGATCGCCGCAACGGATATCGCGAACAAGCTCGGCAACGTAATGGTGGCAAATATCGTTTCGCTCGGAGCATTTATAAAAAAAAGCGGTCTTCTTAAGGCCGAAAGCGTAACGCAGGCGATCGAAGAGTTGTTTTTAAGTAAAAAACCGGAACTTGTAGAAATCAATAAAAAGGCCTTTCAGGAAGGCGCTGACAACTGCGTGATCGCCTGAACAGGATTTGCACGGTTTTTTAAACGGAGTTTTCGTGGCAAATACCCAAGGCAAGGAAGAAGTCAGTATCCAGCAGGAAGCGCTTGGTCTTTTGCGGAAGCGAAAGCAGCGGTGGTTCGGCCTTAAGATGACCCCGATGATCGACGTCATCTTTCTTCTGCTTACCTTTTTTGTTCTGACGGCGAGATTTCGTTCGCCGGAACAGTTCCTTCCAATTCTTCTTTCCAGCGCCAACGCCGGACAACCAACATCGAGATTTATCGAGCCGCTGGAGATATATATATCCGCTACAGAGAACGGCAGTGTCCTGGAATTCGGGGCGGGTAATAAATTCAAGCGTGTTTCGATAGAACAAGGCGAGGTCAACGAGTCCCTTGCGTTGTTCGCAGGAGAATTGAGGGCTATGTTCGAGTCTCAAAAAAGGACCGCAGACGACCCGATAGAGATACGTTGCGACGATGATCTAAAATGGGACCATCTTGTGAAGATATATAATATTCTGTACGGGATGGGTGCAGGTAACATAACCTTCGTTATAAATGAATGAGCCGATGGGCAGTTCAACAAGTAAATTTTCCTGGGTGATATTCATTTTCATCGTATCGGTTTTTTGCATCGGTGCAGCGTTCGGCACAGAAACCAACAGCACAACGGCCGGAAAGTCACTCCATGCAAATCCTATGGAGGATATTTTCAATCCATTCATGCGTCAAAGCAGAAGGATAAGGCTGGGACTTGTCTATGCCGGGGTTTTTTTCAGTGAAGAAGACCGAATCCGACTTTATGAGCTTGCACAAAAAGCATCTTCAGGGCTGGAACGGCTCTACGATCAGCAGCAACAGCAAAGAAAGCGGATCGAAGAATACCAGGGTGATGACTGGGATGAGCTTTACGGTGTAACGGGGCTTTGGCGAAAGATCAGATCCGATGAACTTGCGACCTTGTGGTTCAAATGCCGCGCAGATCGTTTTCTGGCGGCGAGTTCTGAACAAAAGGAACGCCCGCGGATAAGCAGGGACATCTTAGCCAGATGCGATTTTCTTGAAGGAAAGCTTGAACAGTCAAAACTTGACCTGTTAAAAGCCGGGACTCTTGCCCTGCCGGGAACAGATAATCTTAAATATAAGATGGAGGCAAAAAAACTCCTTAAATCGATCATTGATAATGAACAAACCGGACAGATATATTTCGAAGCAGGGATATTAGAGCTAAGCCTGGCGGAGAAAATCAGCAAAAAGCATTTTGAAAAAATCCTCCGCCAAATAAGACAAAGCAAATGGAAAGATGATCCTGAATTGAACCTTAAGCTGGGACTTTTAGGTTTAAAGGCAAAGAATCCGGAGCCGTTAAGACAAGCGGTGAAAAGATGGCGGCAATGGGCGGAAAAACCGGCTGGGCAGATACTGTTTATGGAAATGGCCTATCAGCAGCAGAGATGGGAACTGACCGAAGAAGTGCTGCGTGAGAAAAGTAACTTCGAGATCGCCCTTGCGGCAAAGGCGGTCTTAGAGGCCGGAGCTGCAAAACACAAAGAACTGCTGGAGAAAATATACAGGATCGAGAAGTTCCAGCTTCCGGCGGTGCTCTATGCCATGGGACAGGCGTATTGCGAAACGAAGCCGGAACTGGCGATAAAATATTTCATTCGTGCGGCTGATAAACAGCAAAAGCAAAAAGATGATACGCTGGGCATTACCCCGGCCCGGATAGCGCTCGAGGCGGCAAAGCTTGGGTTTAGTCTTGCACAAAAAGACAAAAAATACTGCGGGCTCGCTGAAGAAGCTGTCGGGTATTATCTCAGGACCGCCGGCGAAAAAAAGGACGAAGCGATCGAATACTCATACGCAAAACTGCTGACAGACAGCGGCAAGAAAAACGAAGCCAAAGGGATGCTGGAAAAGATCGCGGCAAAGAAAGGGATATTTTCAAAGACAGCAAAATTGGATCTGATAATCAGCAGGCTTGAAAACAGGTGGGATAATCCAAGGGCCCGTCAAAGTATCGAGAAAGGACTTTATGAACTGATCGACGAATCCACAGGCGATAAAGACAGTCAAATCAGGCTCGAGGCGACGAAGATCTACGGTCAACTGCTGGCAGAACACGCCGATGAAAACTCCGCTCAAAAGGCAATAACGGTCCTTGCAAAAGTCGTCAACGATAATGACTGTGAGCTTGCGAGCCAGGCGATCTCGGCATTATCAACGGTAATCGAGCGAATAGATACTCATGCCGAGACGGCGGACGATCCCGAAAGCTTTCTAAAAGATTGTAAGACAGTCGCCGATTTTTGTCTTAATTGTACCGAGGGAGACCGGCTGGCTCAAATCGAACTGATCTGGGCTGAAATCGCGATTTTTTCGGCTGGTATGGATAAGGACAAGCTAAATCGGATAAGTAATATTTTAAGCAAAACTGACGGATATGACGATAATATCGACCGGCTTCGATGTCATGCGAGGCTGCTCGAAGCCCTTGGCCGGAATGCTGCCTCGGCCCGGCTGTGGGGACAGATTTGCACAGCGAGAAAACCGACAAAGAGAACCCAAAAGCGGCCCCGGCAATGGTGGCGAGGTAAATATCACGAGCTGTCGTGTTCTTCGAAACTGCCGGGAACAAACATCAGCGAGATAATACATGCCGTGGAAATACTTGAAAACAGTTTTGATGATATTCCGGGATTCTGGGCAGGAAAATTTGCGGTTCTTAAGGCTGAATTAATCGCTAAAAACCGCTGACCCTTGACTAACACAGGTGCTTTTGCTATAATACATTGTTATTGAGCGGTTTTATTGGAGCAGAAAAATGGCAAAGACAACAAGCGGCAAAAAGAAACGTGAAGTATGCAGTTTCTGCGGCAGGTCTAAAAAGCAGGTCGACGCGTTTGTCGAAGGCCCGGGAGGGGTGTTCATATGCCCGGAATGTATCGACCTGTGCTATAACATAGTCCGTCAGGAGCGAAGAAGAACGAACGGAGCGGCGATGATGCTGCAGGATATTCCGAAACCGCGGGAAATCAAGGAATTCCTGGACCAGTATGTGATCGGCCAATCGCAGGCCAAGAAGTGCCTTTCGGTGGCGGTGCATAATCATTACAAACGGCTTGTGCATACTGACGCCGAAGATAACGATGTCGAGATAGAGAAATCGAATATTCTGCTGATAGGCCCGACCGGTTCGGGCAAGACCTTACTGGCCAAGACTCTCGCCCGTGTGCTGCATGTGCCGTTCGCAATATGCGATGCGACGACGGTGACCGAAGCCGGGTATGTGGGTGAAGACGTCGAGAACTTTCTGCTTCGTCTTCTGCAGTCGGCGGATTACGATGTCGAGGCCGCCCAGCGGGGAATCGTGTATATAGACGAGATCGACAAGGTCGGAAAAACAAATCAAAATGTTTCCATCACCCGTGACGTTTCGGGTGAGGGTGTCCAGCAGGCTCTTTTGAAAATGCTTGAGGGGACGACCGCCAACATCCCGCCCCAGGGCGGAAGGAAACATCCGGAACAATCTTATATCCAGATCGATACGTCACAGATTATGTTTATCTGCGGGGGAACATTTGTCGGGCTGGACAACATAATCAAAAAAAGACTCGGTCAAAAAATGATAGGATTCGACACCGAACAGTACAAAACCGATGAGTCCAAGACGGAATTCAGCGACCTTATAAGGCAGGTGATCCCGGAAGACGTGATCGAGTACGGGATGATCCCGGAGATAGTCGGGCGTATGCCGATCATTAGTACATTGGATTCTCTGGATGTTGATGCGCTGATAGAGATACTGACCCAGCCGAAGAATGCCCTTATCCGGCAGTATAAAAAGCTGTTCGAAATGGAGGAGGCAAACCTGGACTTTACCGATGAGGCGCTGGAGATACTGGCCCAGAAAGCGTTAGAAAGAGATACCGGGGCCCGTGCGCTGCGGGCGATAACGGAAGAATTGATGATAGAGCTGATGTATCGGCTGCCGGAAGAGACCAAGGGAAGCACATATGTCATCACTAAAGAAGTCATAGAGGGCAAGGTCGACGTATTTAAAACGGCCAGGCGTACCAAGAAAGAATCAGCCTGACAAGGCCGGTTTACAATCCCCAAAAAAACCAATCCAACCGGTTAACAGAACAGGTCTCCGAGCTATCAAAAAACGGTTTTTATTTCTTGACGGCGAGTTTTATATCGGTGGCGGCACTTTGGCTGATGCCGGCAAGGGCGTACCGGCTGTGGCGGTAAGGAATGTCCTTGTCGATACGCAGGTTCACGATCCTGTGTCCGGAGGGTAAATTTTGCATCCGGCGGTCGATCTTGGCGGCTATAGCTATAGAAATATCTTCCAGGCTGTTTTCAGCCGAAACGATTCTTTCAGGCCCGACAGCATAAACCACATCGCCGGAACCGTCGAACATCACGGTGACGGTCGTGTTCGGCATATCCGAATCCTGATCCTGCTGAGCGGAAACGATATCATCCGGCACGCTGACATCGAAGTTTTCCGCAACGATGAACTGGCAGACAAGCATAAAAAAGACCATCAGCAGAAAGACGATGTCTATGATGGGCGTCATATTAAATTGCCCGGTTCCGGATCGCCTGTCATGTATGCAAGGTATAATTTTCACAGCGGTTAAGATATCGAATTTAACGGCAAAGTAATTTTTTCCTGTGCGGTTTTGGTTCCGTCCGGTTCAGCATGATATTTTCGCAACGGGACTATCTTCGGCGGTTTTCTTACAGGCTCGGTCCGGGCAAACGGAACAAAAGTGAACTTTCGGAACAAAGCTTCGAGTTCTATGGCTGCTTCACTGACAACCGCTTCGATCCGTGTTCGGAAAACCCCGTACATCGCAAGCGAGGGTATCGCGATCAGCAGCCCCCAGAAGGTGGTTATAAGCGCTATGGAGATGGCGGCGGCGAGCTGGTCCGGCCGAGGCTGAGCACCAGAGATGCCAAGCAGGTTGAAAGCCTTGATCATACCGAAAACGGTCCCGAAAAGTCCGACCATCGGGGCGACATTGCCGACGATGCTGAACCATTCGATCTTTCGCAGCAACACCATGGTTTGTTCGTTAAGCGATTCTGCCGCCAGGCGGCGCAGCCGGTCCTTGTCCGTGCCGGATCCAGTGCCCTGAGACAGCGCGCAGACAAAAGCTCTGCTGACCAGATCGTCTCTGGATGATATCCCGGCGGAAAACTTTTGCGGGCCGAGCCTGCCTGCCCTTGATGCGATATTAGCGGCGATGCCCGGAGGAAGGAGCTTCTTTCGACGGATCATAAAACAAACGTCAATAGCAAGGTAAAGAGCGACTACGGACATCGGCAGCAGGACAAACCAAACGATAGGTCCGCCGGCAATGATAAACTGAGTGAAAAACGTCTTCGCGCCGTCGGCCGAAACGTCTCCGGAAGCCCGGTCAGACGCCTTTGCGGGAGTTATGATCATCGAGACAGCAACCATGACAATGACAAGTACCGCAAATCTTATGAAAAATCCTTTTGCGAAACGAAAGTGTTTATTTTTTATCATCAGCTTCTGACTCCATCCATTAGCATCCGAGACGAAAAATTATGAGTCCTTCATTTTATTATATCGACTAATCGGCATTCACAAATTCACCGCCGCTATATTTTGCCACGGCTTGCAGAATCTTTTGATCATTATATTCGGCCCAAAAACCTATGGTATTGATTCTCGTTGCCGGGGCAAGCGTTTTCCTGAGGTTTTCAACCAGCAAAGGGAACCGCCGGGTTCCGTCAGCATGTTGTTGGAAGTCTAATCCGTCAGTAAGAAAATATATCAACTGTGGAGCTTTGCCCATACCGTCGTGTAACTGCATGGCCCGTTTGAGAGCATCGAGCGGGTTGGTTGTTCCTCCGGGCTGTACCTGGTTTATGAATTTAATCGCGGCGGATTTTGCCTTCGGGGTCGCCCGCATTAACCGGCCATCGGTCAATTCGAGCAACTGTCCGTTCCGGAAAAAGATAATATTAAAATACTGGTCCTGCTGTAAATCCTGAATGGACGAGTTTAGCTGTTCGCGAACCCGGCCGAACAGACCGTGCATACTTCCTGAGCAGTCAACCACATAACATATCTTCCGCAAGGCCGTGCTGCTGCCGAAAAATTCGGTCCGTTCCGGCAAAATACTGCCGGAGCTTATCGTCAACATCTCGATAGCAGGAACATCCGGCATATGAACGGCCTGAGAAGAAGGTTTTGTTTCCGGCATGGAAAGGGCGAAGGGTTTAAAAGCCGGGTTCGAGGAGTTCGGTATTGACTGTGATCTTTTTATTTTCGGTTTGGGGATCACCGGCGAGGACTCAGCGATTTTTTTTATCTGGGCCAGGTTCAAGGTCGCAGCAACTGCCGAAGAAGCTGGCGCCGAAGATGCCGAGAATCTGACCAAAGCAAAAACCGAAAACAACACCAGATGAAGACTCACCGAAAGCATAAGAGCCCACAGGACTACTGCGCCTGTGCGGGAGGATTTACAAACTGTTTCGGAACCGGCAGGACAGATGTCCCCACAGCGCCAAAGATTTTGTTTCTGCGTCGCAGAGTTAACTCGAACCACTAACTCGATCCTCCATGACCTCGCCAGAAAAGCCTTTAGTCAATCACAAGAACCTCCGAAAGGCCCGGCATGAACATGTTGTATACTTCGATAACCTCGCCATTGTGCAGCCTGATACAGCCTCGCGAAGAACGTATTCCTATCGTCTCGGGGTCTTTTGTTCCATGGAGCGCAAAACCGGTCCTTCCCTTGGCGTTTCCTTCGAGCCCTTCCAGGCCGATCCACCGACTTCCCAGCGGATACTCCGGGTCACCGGGGTGAACTATCCCGCCTTCGGGGTTTGGCCAGGGCGGGCTTATCAGCTTTCCATCGTTTTTTACCCGCCATCTTCCGGTAGGCGTTTCCTTATCGACGGTTCCAAGCCCGATCCGGTAAGTTTTAACATAGGTCTTATTGCCAAGATATAAATCCATGGTAAAGCTTGAGCGATGTATGATTGCGTGGAAGGGACCATTTATCACCTTTATTTTCTCCCCCGCACGCAGCGTCTCGGGCCGCCGTATGTCATTGATCGTCATCAGTATCTCATAGGGAACCTTGTACTTTTTGCCGATGTCTACAAGACGGTCGCCCGGCTGGATCGTGTAGCTGCCGGTAAGACTATCACCGGGAAAGATATCTCTGCTGAAAAGCCACCGCCCGGACAAATCTGCAAGTTTGTTCTTAACACTGGCAAGGCCCTGGGGACTTAACTGCATCGAAAGCAACTGGTTGAGCTTGTCTCGTGCAGCAATGACCTGACCTGTGCTCAGGTCTTTATTGGCCTCAGCAATAAGGTTAATTACTTCGGATTCGGTCGTATCGCCGTCAGCAGGGATGGATATTTTAGACTCAGGGCTAATCCCAGGCTGAGGTACCGTCCCTGGTTCTGGTTTTGTTTGCGGTTTCCGGGTCGGCTTTAGTTCGGTCTTCCCAGTGGTTCTCTGCTCGGATAACTCGTCCGGCTTGAACTCAAACGGCGGCAAAGATTCTTTTCCGGTCTGCCCGGCATCGGTACCGATAATTTTTTCGTCCCGGCCTGTATCGCGGGACCGGTATAAAATAATCACTCCGACGACAATTACGATAAGGGATAATATAAAGAACCTCAGATTCCGTGATCTACTTGCCCTTGTCGTTCTACGATACGGTCTGTAACGGTATCCTGCCACGTTATTACCTCCACAAGATCATTTACACTTAATTACACCCTGGTCAGTTACCAGGAAATCAACAGGCTCGTCGTGGTTGACCATCGGAACGGACTCGACTACCTGTTGACTGAAAGCAAATCCAAACTTAACTGCTTTTAGCTTGTTGGAGTTGAAGAACCTGTCATAATATGAGCCCCCCCTTCCGAGACGATTGCCCTTTTTATCAAAGGCCAGTCCCGGAGTGATAACAAGATCAATTTCCTCGATCGGCATGGGCACTCCGGTAACGGGATTTCGCAGGCCGTCTTTGCTGGTAGCAATACCCGCCTGAAGAGAAGTTATCTCGACGGGGATCATGTGTCTTTGCTGCCATGAGACCTTTGGAACGGCCACGGTCTTTTCCTGTTGCCAGGCATGCAGGATGATCGGGGTAGTGTCCGCTTCATGCGGCAGCGAGAGGTATGCCATTATCACTCCAGCTCGCTGGAACTGCTCGGTGTCGATCAGATTCTGACAGGCTTTTTTACTCTGGTCGCTTCTTTGCTCATCAGTAAGCTCAACCAGGCGGCTTCGCAATTGATGCCGCAATTGTACTTTTTCCATTCATAGATCCTTAAAAATAAAGACCGATCCAGCTATGGTCTATGTATTTATTTTAATTGTTCTTTAAGCTTTTGTAAATATTCCTTAATAAATTTTTCCCTTCCCAGGTCCTTAGGCTGATAATATTTTTTACCAGGCCCCTGCCCGAGATAATCCTGCACGACATAGCCGGTCGGGCTGTTGTGAGGATACTTATATCCATCTCCAAAACCCATTTTCCCGGCACCACTGTAGTGGCTGTCCTTCAAGTGCTTTGGAACAGGTATAGTCTTCTGCGTTTTAACATCTGACAGTGCCTCTAAGATCGCTTTGGTGCATGCATTCGACTTCGGTGCACTTGCGATATACAAAGCAGCCTGTGCCAGGGCAAGCTGGGCTTCCGGCAGGCCGACGAATTCGGCGATCTGCACAGCCGCCGCAGCCAGAATCGTGGCCATCGGGTCTGCATTTCCTACGTCTTCTGCGGCACAGACCGCGATCCGCCGGGCAATAAACCGCACATCCTCTCCGCCTGCGATCATCCTTGCAAGCCAGTAGACGGTTGCGTCAGGGTCGGAGCCGCGCATGCTCTTCTGCAATGCGCTGGCCAAATCATAGTGTGTATCACCCGTACCATCATATTGAATCGACTTTTGCTGCACAGATTCTTTAGCAATATCGAGATTTATGCGGATTTTTTCGTTTTTATCGGACTTTTTCTGCGAAAGAACGGCTATTTCCAGCCCAGTCAGTGCCTTTCGGGCATCGCCGTCACATATTACAGCCAGGAATTTAAGCCCATCTTCATCGGCCTGGATATTCAATTTGCCAAATCCCCTTTCTTCGTCAGAAAGTGCCCTGCTGAGGATATCCATGACCTGGTCGGTATCGAGAGGCTCGAATCGAAAGACCGTGCTTCTGCTGATAAGCGGGGTATTGACTGCAAAATACGGGTTTTCGGTGGTTGCCCCGATCAGTGTTAACACAGCATTTTCTACATCGTCAAGGAGTACATCCTGCTGGGCACGGTTGAAACGATGTATCTCATCGATAAAAAGCAGGGTCTTTTCACCTGAGGTAACAAGCCGGTCCTTCGCTATTGCTGCTATCTCGCGAATGTCCTTAACCGATGCTGCCGGGGCACTTAGGTAATGAAACCTCGATCTGGTGTGGTTGGCGATGACCCTTGCCAGAGAGGTCTTTCCCGACCCGGGCGGGCCGTAAAAGAGCACACTTGTGAGTTTATCCGCATCTAACATGCGGCGTAAGAGTTTGCCCGGACCGAGGAAATGGTCCTGTCCGACAAATTCATCCAGCGAACGGGGACGCATCCTGGCAGCTAATGGAGCATTAGCGTCAAGCTTGGCCTGCTCGGCTTGGGCAAATAGCGGATTGTCTCTCTTGGCTGCCATTAAGTGTCATTATAGGTAACTGATTGTGATTTACTATCTTCTAAATGACCATTTTTAAAAAATATTCAGCAGAAAACCCGAATTTTAATACTATAAAAGCGGTTTTGAGACATTTTTTTGAAAAATATTTAAATTATAGTTGACTTTCAAATTACATGTGTAATACTTTGTATATTACAACTGTAATATTATGGAGACCAAAAATGAACGACAAACCGAAAATCTCAGCGGCTGAGTGGGAGGTGATGAAGATCCTCTGGGCCAAGTCCCCTGCCACCGCAAACGAGGTGGTCGAAGCTTTAAGGCCAAAGACTTCGTGGAAGCCCAAAACCATCAAGACACTGATCAATCGCCTGGTATCTAAGGGCGCCGTCGGCTTTGAAAAAAACGGCAGAGAGTATCACTACAGCCCGCAGATCACAGAAGATGATGCAAAGAAAAGCGAGTTCCGCAACATGCTAAAACGTGCATTTGATGGAGCGCTAACACCGATGATGCAGTTTCTGATCGAGAATGAAAACCTTTCCACAGAAGACCTCGAAAAACTTCGGGAACTTACTGAGAAAGCAAAAGTCAAAAAATAATCCCGGATAGCTATCCGATAATTGCTGGAGTAAAAAAATGATCGATTCAATTATAACCCTGATTAATCAGACCGGTTCAATTTTCTGTCAGTCCGCCCTTTCGATGCTTATCCAGTCGAGCCTGCTGATCGCGATACTGTTCGCAATTGATCTATTGATACGAAAACGGGTAAGAGCAATTTTCAGATACTGTATCTGGATGCTTGTATTTGCCAAACTCATCCTTCCGCCGAGCCTCTGCATGCCCACAGGGATCGGCAACCTGATAGAGACGGATCTATTCACAACAAGCAGTCAACAGGAAGTTTTATCCGGCAATACACTGACAGGTGCGAATAATTATATTACAAAACTCCCCGGCCCATTTATGCAGATACCTGCTCCTGAAGTTCCCGATAATATGCAGCCTGCGACCTCTGAGATACCGATCGTCAAATCACCCGTACCCGAAAGCCTGACTTCTCAGGTTTACATTGCAAATCAGTATGTCGGTCTCAGCTTTCATGCAATTATCTTTCTTACATGGCTTGTCGGTGTAGTGATCCTGTCGGTTTTACTCATTCAACGTTACCTGTTTGTCAAAGGTTTAATAGCTCAAAGCAAACTTGCCGAGGGGCGATTAGCAGAAACGATAACTCAATGCTGTGAGCATTTCGGGCTTAAAAAAACCATTGAACTTCGGCTTTCGAGTAATATGCTAAGCCCTGCTGTGTGCGGTTTATCCCGTCCGATCATTTTAATGCCAAGGGGTCTGCTTGCACAATTGTCACGAGACAAATTAAGAGCGGTCCTGATCCATGAACTCGCCCACATAAAACGCGGCGACCTGTGGGTCAACTTTGCCCAGACCGTACTGCAGATCATTTACTTTTATAATCCTCTTTTGTGGCTTGCCAATACAACTGTTCGCGGCATCCGTGAAAAGGCCGTTGACGAAATGGTGCTCACAAAACTCGGGGACCAGGCAAGAAATTACAGCACTACGCTTATCGATATCGCCGAGATCGCCTTTTCCCGGCCGCACTTTAGCTTGCGCCTTGTCGGTGTAGTGGAATCGAAAAAAGCCCTTTCAAGCAGGATCAAACATATCCTGACCCGCCCGATTCCAAAAACCGCAAAACTCGGGATACTCGGCCTGATCATCATTATCGGCATAGGCTTTTTTCTCTTGCCCATGGCAAAGTCTGACAATATTACTTACCATGCACGCTTGGCTTTGAAAAATGCCGAGAAGGAAGCTCGCCTGTTAAACCACGAATATCTCGGAACCGAACATATCCTGCTTGCGTTAGTTAAACAGGACAAAGGCGTAGTACCTGCGATCCTGAGAAACCTGGATATTGATATAAAGCAGATACGCCCCGAGATCGTAAAGTTGATCAAGCCCGGTTCGAGTATTGTTAAAAACAAAACTCTCCCCCAGACACCACGAACTCAAAGGGCTTTGGAGTATGCCAAACAGGAGTCAGACTTACTCAACCATAATTGTATAAGTACCGAGCACATCCTTTTAGGTTTGTTGCGGGAAAAAGACTGCCTGGCCGCCCAGGTGCTTGTTAATCTTGGCGCAGGATATGAGGATGTTCGTCAAGGTCTTTTAGAACTTCTTGGTCCCGAACCGATCGACGGTTACTATCCAACGCTGCTTGTCTCCGGTATCGTCAAAGATGCAGCTACAGGCAAACCTATTGTAGGAGTAAAGGTCGGCGATGACCACTATGCCGGCCGAGCACACGGCACAGTCACTGATTCAAACGGCAGGTACTCTTTTCTCACCTGGCTGGAACACCATTCCCTTAAAGCGCAAATTCCGGGCTACAAGGCGAAAACCGCAAGTATTAATACCATGCATTTTGATTTTAAGAAGGAAATGGCAGAAGAAGTAATTAACTTTACCCTTGAGCCTGATCGATCAACGGGATTTACAAAAGTGTTGGACAATGGCGTAACCGTTGAGTTGGTGGGAGTATGTGAACA
>CBDUSK010000006.1:0-15920 GCA_965369915.1 uncultured Phycisphaerae bacterium | reverse complement strand
AAATGCGAGAACATATCCACGAGAGATTCGACCGCCCGGCTGACTTCAGGGCTTAGAGGCTGATCTAATCCGGTTTGCTGCGGCTGGATCCCAAGAAAGCTTATATCAGGAGAAATACTTTGACAGATCACATCGACAAACAAACGCGGTGACAGTGAGTGCGTGGACAAAGCTATCGAATTTATCTGCTCGATGTCAAAGATTTGAACGGTTCCGGGGGAAGCACCAAAATCTACGGCATCTATAATAAGCAAACTCTTCGGATTTTTGTCGATGATCGGCTGAATATAATTCTCCGGAACGGTACCTGTGTCTATCACCCGGTCGGAAAAGGCCTCTTTAAGCCGCTGACAGATAACGGGACCTGCTCCATCATCACCTTTTAAAGTATTTCCGATCCCAATGATCAGTACGTTCCGGGCGCACAATTTTTTCAGCCGGTGCTGTATTTTTTTTTCGGGGTCCATTTCCTACAGCCTGATGTTCAATTCACTCTTGCACTTCGGGCACAGAATACGCATAAAATCAGTAGCATCGGGGCTCTCGGGCGAGACTTCGGATTGTGCAACCTCCTCTCCGGAAAGGAGATCCTTATTCTTGGCAAGCAACAGGCTGGGATTAGGATATGCCAGTGGGCCGAGTTTCTCTGCAAGCCAGACCAGGTGTTTTTTGGTGCCGATCACCTCCCCGCACTTTTCACACAACTGCAATTCAAAATCATGGATTTTTGTGGTCTCCTCCCGGTCAAGTGTCGCAAGGTCCCATTCGTTGGTAAGTTTAATGCCCTTTTCGGTCGTGCATTTATCCTGGCAGTTTCCGCAAAAGATGCAGGCACTATAATGGAGTTTTATTTTTCTTACCGGAGGATCTGCATTGAGATCTTCTTCCTGGCTCAAACATGCTCCATGAGTCGGACAAACATTCACACATGCACCACAACCTATACAATTATCCAGGTCAAACTCGGGCTTACCGCGATAGCTTTCAGGAGCCTCGTGCGGCTCGGCTGGAAAACGCGTAGTAAATCTCGGTGAAAAGACAACTGTTACCGCTTCTTTTAATTCTCGCAACTTAGGCCAACGCAATTTCACGCTCCTGTTTTAATCTCATGTCAGGTGTTTGTAATACCTGTTTTTCCTTTTCAGGCAACGGTATCCGAAAATATCGTTATTTTTTTTGGTCATTTTTCTTCGCGTATTTATCTACGACACTTTTGTCCCACAGTTTTACCCCTGAAGCATAGGCGCCTTTTGCAATGGCATGGGCACCGGTGGGCGAAGTTAACAGTATGAAAACTCCGCAGATTATCGCTTTACCGGTAAGAGGCCCTACGCCGGAAATTAAAGCGATACCGGCTAATAGAAAGATCGTTCCCAGGGTAACGCATTTCGTAGACGCCTGCAGCCGGTTATATACATCAGGAAAACGGACCAGGCCGATACAGCCGCAGATATCAAAGAAAAGACCGACAAATATTAAGATATATCCTATAATATCAATCATCGAAATTTCTGCCTTCCAAATATTTTGCCAGTGCGATAGTTCCAATAAAACTCAACAGCGCCCAGGCCAGTGCGATATTAAGATAGAAATCTTTACCCGTCGTCAAAGCCAGGATCGCACAAAAACCAACCACTATAATTCCAAGAATATCAATCGCTACGGTTCGGTCGGGGGCACTGGGCCCGCGTCCGATCCGATAAAGACACAAAAAGCAGCATGATAACAGGCAAACGAAACAAATTGTTGCAAAGGTTGACATAACTGTCCCTCGTATTACTCGAAAATCTTTTCCAAAAAGAACTCAAATTTCCTGGCGATCAACTCTGTAGCCCCTTCAATATCTTCAGCCTTTACGTTGATCCAGTGCACATACAAAAAGCCGTCATCCGTAACATCGACGGTCAAGGTCCCGGGCGTCAGAGTGATGGAGTTGGCCAGAGCCGCAATTCCTGATTCGGTCTTCAGCCGGGTCTTTACTTTTACGATGCCGGGGTTTATAGGCATCTTCGGATGCAGGGCACGATATACGACATCCAGGTTCGCGATCAGGATGTAATAGAAAAATACAGGCAAATAAACCATCAGCCAGAACAGCCGTGTCGGGGAAACAAAGATATGATGTTCCTCCGGCAAAACCTCATGGAACAGAACCGCCACGATCCCTGAAGCGATAACTCCTGCGATAATTACCTGAACATCAACTCCGCCGTCCACAAACGGCCAGGTAAGCAATACCCAGATAATAAAAGACAGAATAAAATATATCAGTCGTCTCATCGTAATACACCTTTGTTTACGGCATCGCGATCATGTCAGCCGAGTATAAAACACCGCTCAGCAGCACATCAACCGCCGGGTCGAGTATATTATTCTTTAAAGCCGGTACGAGTAATAGTAAACCCATCAGCACGCACAGGCACGCCAGGGAGACCATGGCCAGACCCATTGAGCCTCTGTGCTCCTTTATGTCCTTCAGTTCCTTTGGCAGATCTCCAAGGAAAACATATCTTTGCACCTTCAGGTACATGATCAAAGTCAGAACACTTACGAATACGATAATCGCAGCGAGCCAGATAAACCCAGCCTGAATAGCTGCTATCACTAATATAAGTTTGCTCCAAAAACCGCTGAAAGGCGGAATACCTGCAATGGAAGCCGAAGCAATCGTACAGCTCACCCGGGTCAGAGGTAATTTATCTCCTAATCCGCCCATCCGCTGCAAGTCTCTGGTTCCGGTGGACATTTGGATCGAACCGCTGGTCAGGAATAAAAGGGATTTATACACCGCATGGTTCAATAAATGGAACAGGCCGCCAAGGAAAGCCATCGAGGCCCATGCTCGATTTCCTCCACCAGAAATAATGACTCCGCCAAGCCCGATTCCCATTATTACATAACCTAACTGGCTAATACTTGAGTACGCCATAAGACGTTTAAGGTCCCACTGGCCTATGGCCAAAAATGCTCCGAAAACCATGCTTAAAATACCGAGTATGAGCAGCAGCCAGCCTAACTGCAGTGATACCCCAAAGATATTGAAGATTACTCGGACAAGGGCGTAAACGCCGAGTGTCTTTATGAGCACTCCCGAAAGCATTGCGGAAATCGGCGCAGGAGCCGATGGATGAGCATCCGGCAGCCAGGCATGGAACGGCACCAAAGCGGCTTTTAAGCCAAAGCCGGCCACAAACAGAGCCATTGCAAAGCCAAGACCGGGATTCATCCCGTTTATTGTTATGGCCCTGGATATATACGCCATGTTAAGCGTTCCCGTATTGCCGTAGACAAGCCCTATGCCGAACAGGATAAATGTCGAAGCCACTGTACCAAGAACCATGTATTTAAACGATGCTTCAAGTTCTTCGTGTTCACAGCCAAAACCCACAAGAGCATAAGATGCCAAAGACGCTATTTCAAGAAAGACGAACAGGTTGAAGATATCACCCGAAAGCACGACACCGTTCATCCCTGCGACCATAAGCAGAAACAGGCTCAGATACTTCGGCTTGGCGGTGTACTGGTTCATATACTTTACACTGAACAGCATCGCCGCTGCACTTACGACACTGACCGCCAGGAGCAAAAGCACACTTAAACCGTCAAGTACGAGGTTGATGCCTATCGGGATCGACCATCTGCCTATTTCGTAAACATCGGTTCGCCCGATCGAAAGAATAGAAAACACCAGCAAGGCTGCAGTAGCCATATTTGCCAGGAATGTGGCGCCTGCCTTTTGCTTTTCACTAAATATCGGCAGCACAAAGGCCGTTCCCAAAGGTACAGCTATAAACAAAGGCAGCGGTATGGTCATCCTTTCAGCCTCCTTATTTGCGTAATATCAAAGGTGCCGTATTTTTCGTAAACGCGTATACAGATCGAGATCATAAGAGCAAGCGAACCTAAACTGATAACTATCGCTGTAAGCACAAGGGCCTGCGGCAAGGGATCGACGCTGGTATTTATCAATGTCGAATCAATCTGCTCTCTGCCGATGATCGGTGCAACTCCGCCAAAGCGGTAGCCCAGCATTATCAAAAACAGATTGACCGCATATTCCATGATCATGATGCCGATAACGATCTTGACCATGTTCTTTTTGACCAGAACACAGTAAAGACCGATCATAAACAATAAAAAGCATAACGAGTACAGCATTTGTACTACTCCTCTTTATCAGCCCGGGTTCCCATCCGAAACGACGAAAGGACAAGGAACACTAAAAACAGCGAAGCACCGACCTTCAGGCCGATGGCAATATTTGACAGCGGTATTGTGCCTGCACTTATAAGTTTAAAGGCGGTTTGCTTGTCCGCCAGGTATTCCTGATGGATGAAATTATAGAAAAATGACGCGGCTCCATAAAACAGGCCGAAAAGCGCAATAGCGATAAACATAAGCGCCCCGACACAGTCGATCTTCGAGGCGACAGGCAGGGGAAGATTCTCTTCTATCGATTCTCTTCCATGGGCCAGCATAAGCAAAACATAAGAACTTGCCAGGATCACACCGCCGGCAAAACCGCCGCCGGGAGTAAGATGGCCGAAAATGATGATGTAAATCCCGAACAGAAGGATCAGCATCTTAACCCAACGGACGATATTCTTGACAATTATGGACATACCTTTCATAAATCCGCCTCCAGCAGATGTTTGCTCTTTTTTCTCAGCAGGACAACCGCACCGAGTATGGAGGTAAATAAAACCGTGGCTTCGCCGAGAGTGTCATAAGCACGGAAATCCAGAATGACCGCTGCGACAATATTGGCTGCCCCGGTCTTTTCAAGTGCCTCTGCGATGTAAGTCTCAGAAGCTGTTGTTCCCGTCCCTGACGCCGCGACAAAAGCAGGAACCCCAAAATCCGGCAGCGTCCCAAAGACCTTCAGACCGGCAAGGAAGATAACAAAGAGCAGGACCATTGAAACGATCACGCCGACAAACTCCCTGTCGCCGCTGATAAAGGTCTTGTCCCGCGAGATGGTGACCCGTATCAGTATCACCAGGGCCAGCACCTCAACTACTACCTGGGTTATCGCTACATCCGGGGCCCAGAGAAACAAGAACATCACCGAGCCGATAAAGCCCGTTGCTCCGATACATATCACAGCGCTGAGAAGATTCTTCGTCTCAACCGCTATCAGGGCTGCGATTATCATCAACAAAATTAAAACATAGAAAATCCACATATCAATCTCACCATATATTACAGATCACAACAAGGATTATCAACAGTCCCAAAACGACCCAGGTCAGGTACATCGGCAATAGTCCCGAATGGAGCCATTTGAGAAAATCTGTAAGCATCCCTCCCACTTTTCCGCTCTGGTCGTACAGGTCGAAATATTTCTTTTCCTGGCCTTTATAAAGCTGCTTTAAACCTGACATATTCGAGATCGTCTTGTAAAAAGCAGTACCAGGGATGATCATCTCATCATTGTCCTGGACCTCGCCGCAAGTCCAGGTCGGGACAACCCTTGCCTTTCTTGCCAGCAGGCCCATCAGCAGGATCACGCTACCGAGAATCAATCCGAAAATAAGCAAAGAAGTTGCCAGAACAGAATCCCATGCCCCGAAGATAGCGGTACCAGGTTCAATATTCAGGGCGGGATAGATGAAATACTTCAGCGGTATATGATAAAATACCCCGAAAAAGACACACAGACCGGCAAGGGCCGCCATCGGTATGATCATAACCGCCGAAACTTCCTTAACATCAGCCTTGTCAGACGGCAAACGCGACAGGAATATGGAATGAATGATCTTGACAAACGAAGCCAAGGTCAGCGCACTTCCAAAAATCGCGGCCAGCAGCCATATCGGCCACAGGCTGCCCCCTGCCGCCCCGTCAGTACCCATCTGAATGATCCCCTGGTAGACCATCCACTTGGAAACAAAGCCGTTAAACGGCGGCACTCCGGAAATACTCAATGATGCAATAAGACAAATACCAAAGGTCCAGGGCATCTTATTACCCAACCCGCCGAGTTCTTTCAATTCGGCTGTACCGGCAGCTTTTTCCACAGCACCGCCGCACAGGAAAAGGCAAGACTTGTAAATCGCATTATTCAACATGTGAAATATGCCGCCGGCGATACCTACAGGTGTCATCGTGGCAATGCCCAGGATCATGTAACCTACCTGACTTATAGCATGATAGGACAAAAGTTTTTTGACGTTGTGCTGGACCATCGCGACCATAACCGCAATTATGATCGTCGCCGCCCCGATGACTGAAAGGATAATACTTAAGGCAGCGGATTGAAGTACGAATATCTCACGAACAATTATGACTAACAGATAAATTCCGAGCAGTTTATCGAGCGCTGCCGGCAATATTGCCATCACTGAAGCCGGGGCGTGCTCACCGCTTTCCGGCAGCCAGGTATGCAAAGGCAGTGCCCCTGCCTTGGTGATCGATGCGGTCATTAACAGAAGGAACGCGGCGATGGGTAAGGATGATGCGGTCGCGATCGTGATATCGGAGATCACAAGAGTTCCGGATATTTTCCATACCATGGCAATGCCAAGAAGGAACGCCCCATCGGATGCCCCTATCATGGCAAGGCTCTTGGTCGCGGCGAATCTGCAGTTTCCGCCGCCGGCGGCAATAAGTAAATACAGCGCCACTGTCACGATCTCCCAGAATATCAGCAAAAACAGCAGATTGTTGGAAAGCAGTATCCCCGCTGAGCCGCCTATCGCCAAAAGCAGCGAACCGTAATAAAAGTTAACTTCTTTAACGGAACAATCCGTTTTCAGCGAATATATGCTGATGATAAGGCCAAAACCCATGGCAAAAAGCAATATGAATTTGTTCAGGGCCGTGGTCGTCAGCAGCAGATCCAGATTAAGGTTGTCGAGCTGAAGGACTCCCCATGCAAATTCGCCCCTGCCGGAATTGAAGATCTTAACCGCCGCGGCAAACGCGATGATCGAGACAACAAGTGCGAGCAGCTTATGCAGAAATCGCATTTTACCGGGCAGAAATAAAAGGATAAACCCCACGGCAAGTGGGACCAAGACGGGTATCAGCAAAATCGGGATTTGCAGGATTTTATCCAATTCTTTTATAACCTCCGGTAAAAATTACTTTTTCAATTGAGCGGTTTTTTCCCGGCTCTTTCTTAACAGTTCATCATAATCGCATATGATCTTATTATTTTTCTTATCCACCACTGCCACCCTTTCCGTACAACTGTAGCACGGGTCCACAGCGGCAAGGGTTATCAGGACATCGGCGATCTTTTCACCGATACAGCTTGCTTTGAACGAGGGCACATTTACATAACTCGGAGCCCTTGCCTTGTGTCTGACAGGTCTGTTCCCGCCGTCACTGCGTACGTAATGGAATGTCTCACCTCTCGGTGCCTCGGCGTGCCCTACTCCCTCGCCGGGCGGGATTTCCTTAACTTCTGCTGCAATTGGGCCTTTTGGTAGTTTTCTCAATGCTTCTCTTACCATCTTTATCGATTCGAACGTCTCAAGCAGACGTACAACAGCTTTGGCAAATACATCGCCTTCCTGCTGAACACAGACGTTCCAGTCCAGGTCGGCATAGGCACCGTATGGGTCATCACGTCTAACATCTATGTCAATTCCGCTTGCCCTTGCGGTGGGACCTGTTACCGCATATCCTATCGCGTCTTCTTTGCTCAGTATGCCCACGCCTTTGAGCCTGGCGTGCAGAATGGGATCATCAATGACCGCCTTGGTTATCATGGTCATTTTCTTTTCGACCCAATCAAGGTCTTTGAGTATTTTTGGGATGATCTCTTCCGGCACATCTTCCCGGCAGCCTCCGATCACCAGGTTTCCATAATTATTCCTGTTGCCGCATATCACCTCAAGCAGATCGAGTACCGGCTCACGGTATTTCCACGCCCACATAAACACAGTCTCATAACCTATAAAGTGCCCCGCCAGGCCGACCCAGAGGATATGGCTGTGGATACGTTCGAGTTCGGCAATGATCGTTCGAACATATCTTGCTCGCTCCGGCAGCTCGATGTCGGCTATTTCCTCGACCGCCTGGACATAAGCCAGCGGATGGGAAGCCGAACAGATTCCGCATATCCGCGAGACTAAATAAGGAACCTGGTCGAACTGCAAAGATTCGCTTATCTTTTCTATGCCCCGATGGTTATAAGACAAACGAACATCAATTTCCGTGACGACCTCGCCATCGACACTGAGCTGGAAATATTCCATCTCTTCCTGCAAAGGATGTATCGGGCCGGCGGCAATGATCGGATTTTTTATCTTCTTTTTCATTTTTTAAAATCTTTCCTTAACGGATAGACACCTTCGGGCCAGTCATCAGCAAGGATCAGACGTTCCATACGCGGATGATTATTGAATTTGATCCCCAACAGGTCATGCATTTCCCTTTCTATCCATTCGGCCGCAGGAAAGATCGGGGTGATCGACTCGATCTGAGGATTCTCGCGGTCACGGATGAAAGTTTTAATATTAATTACACAACCGGTCTGGTCATACGAATAATGATAGATTATCTCGAAGCAGTCATCACAGTCAATGGCTGTAGCGACTACAAATCTTGCCTGGACATCTTCGAACAGGAACCTGTTTACTTCGTAGCAGTTCTCTGCTTCGCAGTAAAGATATATCCTGTTGTCCTTAGGCCTTTCTATCTTTATAAGCCTTTTGGCGATCTCCGATATTTTCTCATTTAGTTGCTTTTGATCCATAATCCTTCCAGTTATATAGCTGATAACGCCTTGACCACACCTGATATAATAGCCTCCGGCTTCGGAGGACAGCCCGGTACATAAGCGATTATCGCATTAGGATCGACTTCTTTAATTATTTTATCTACAGGTCCCACCACATGATAACCTTTGTTCATTATTCCTTTGCCGCAACCACAGGCACCAAGAGCAAAGACCACGCATGGTTTTGCCGTCTGTTTATAAACCTCTCGTAAACGCTGAGCCGCCTGTGCGGTCACCGGGCCGGTTACAAGCAGAGCATCGGCGTGTCTCGGTGAACCAACAAGCTTTATACCGAATCTTTCGACATCGAATTTCGGGGCCAGACACGCAACAACCTCGATATCACAGTTGTTACACGCACCGGTATTAACATGAAAAACCCAGGGCGATTTTTTTAATGCTTTGATCTTCCAACTCATATCTTTACCTTACAGCCAACTGATACCATAAATACTTCCGATTATCGCCAGAACAACAGCTAATGCCATCACAGGACCGCAATAAAACCAGAAAAACTTCATCGCCTGGTCGATCCGCATTCTCGGATTAGTATTTTTTATAAGTATTATCAAAACAAGCACTAAGACGTATTTGCCGATACCGGCTAAGATCCCCGCTCCTGTATTGCCGAATCCGCCCATAAAAACAACCACCAAAAATAACGGCAGCACAACGAGCAGCATCGTCTGCATAAGCTTCCATATCCCAAGCAGAACACCGGAATATTCGATAAGCACTCCGCCGGCAAGTTCGGTTTCCGCTTCGGCGATGTCGAAAGGAACAAAGCCGAGCTTCGCCTGAACACACAGCAACGCCACCAGAAACGACAACATACCGGAAATACTCAATACCGTCGAGTGCTGCGCGATCGCAGCCAGACTGAGCTGCTGCTCGGCACCGACCACTGCGGCGGTCTTTATTATTACTACAAGAAAGGCCAGAACCAAAGGCAGCTCGTAGGATATCACAAGCTTCATCTCTCTGCTTGTGCCTATGGCCGCATGCGGGCTCGCACTGGACGAACCGCCAAGGATCAACGCCAACGAGGGTATGACCATCAGGTATATTGCAACGATGATGTCACCGACAAACGGGCTTTGAGGTACAAAACTTATTCTCCACAGCATCGTGGAAAGCAAAAGCACTGCCGAAAAACCGATAACCGGCGAAGCCATGAACATAAACGTTTGTCCCGCCTCAGGGATCAGTGTTTCCTTGCCCATCAGCTTAACAACATCATAGAGGGGCTGCAAAAGCGGCGGCCCGATACGATGATGGACTAAAGCGCTGACCTTACGGACGATCCAGCTTGCTGCCAGGCCGATCACTATCGTAAATATAAAGCCCGGAAAGATCAGAAGCCAGAACAGGTTTTGCGGTAATTGGGTCATTTTATTATTTTTCCGTATCTCTTAAAAACGGCTGCCATAAAGCCCCTTCCGGGACCTTTACGACAATGTCCTCGAACACTTCCAGCAGATCACCCTCAACGCTGACCTCTTTATATTCTATGCTTTCATTTTCACAGGTCTGTACACACAGAGGCTTCTCCCCGTCAGCGAGTCTGTCTTTGCAAACATCACATACACTGCTTACAAAAGGTATCAAATCCTCATAGACTGTACCGAACGGACAGGCCATTGCACAGGTCCCACAGCCGGTACATAACATATTCGCACGATTGAGAACACCATCCTGTTCATCTTCAGTCTGGATCTTTTCCAGGGCATCCTGCGGACAGCCTGCAACGCAGGGAGCTGTCTGGCACTTCCGGCAGATCACGGCAAAGCGGATTTTCTCCAACACGGCATCGAATCCCTTATTTTCCGGATGATGCTTGTAAGAACACCGGATGTTCGGATCACCATGCTTAATTTTTTGCAGATCGATTATTAATTTGGCTGCCATTTAAAACCTTTACATCAATCCCATATTCCCGAATAACCGCTTACCTGGTCATAGGTAAACACCGGCCCATCCTTGCAGACATAATATTTGCCTAACATGCAGTGGCCGCATTTGCCGAATCCGCAGCTCATGTTCTTTTCCATAGACAGATAGATATTCTCTGGTTTGAATCCGTATTCCAGAAGTTTCAGGGTGACGAATTTCATCATGATCGGCGGACCGCAAACCACCGCTATGGCTGTTTTAACATCAACGTCGTCAGGCTTCAATATAGCCGTTACAACGCCTACATTACCGGACCAGTCGCCGTTTGCGCCGTCGACAGTGAGTTTCATGTCCACACCTTTGATGTTCTGCCAATCGCCGAAAAGGGGTTTCTTGTAGATAAAATCTTCAGGCGACTTTGCTCCGAAACGGCACACGATCGACTTGAAATCCTTGATCCTTTCGGTCAGGGTCAAAAATAACGACCTGATCGGAGCAAGTCCGACGCCGCCGCCGATGATGTAGATCTCTTTGCCCAGAAATTTATCTATCGGATAGCCGTTGCCGTAGGGACCTCTCAGTCCTACTTCCTGGCCTTTCCGGCACTCATGAAGCATACTCGTTATCCGACCGGCTTTCATTATCGTTATCTCCATCCTGTCTGCCTGGCTCGGGGACGAAGAAGGAGTAAACGGTGCTTCACCCTCACCGGGTAAAGTCAGTTCGGCAAATTGCCCCGTCTTAAACTTAAACTGCTCCTCGGGCACAATGCAAAAGCTTTTGATCGTCGGCGATTCATCGATGATCTCGACGATCTTGGCGTTTATAGGCTGGTAAGGGTTATCTTTCATTTTGCAATATTTGCCTGTTTTTTTCCTTTGATCTCTTCGTTTAGTTTCTTCAGTACCATACGGAAATCTATTCCTCCAATATCCGTATCGATGCATCGACCGCACCCGACACACATATCCAGACCGTATCTTTCCATGAAATATACATATTTATGCATAAGCCGATGCCTCAGCCTGTCACCGAGTATTTTGCGGGGATTTTCACCTCCTGCGACCGTCGCGTAATCACGACGCATACAACTGTCCCACATCTTCATCTTGCTGAAGTAATCTTCCTGCCGTGTATCATACAGGTAAAAACAGTGACAAGTCGGACATATCCTCGTGCAGGCCTGACACTCGACACAGTTTTTCGCTTCGATATCGAAAACATCGGAACCGGTGCTGTTTTCCATGATTTCACTGACCGGCATACTTAGCTCGAATTCAGAATTGATTTCCTCGAGTTTCTTCTGTGTCTGCGCCCGGTTCTTGTCGCGTTCACTAACCGCAGCGGCGGGAACATCAGCAAAAAGTTTTTCGTGCTGTTTTACAAACTCACCACCCTTATCAGAACCGATCTCAACGATAAAACCGTCCTTTATTTTTGACAGGTTCAGATCAAAACCGCTTTTACTGAAAGGCTCAACGTCAACCATACTGCAGCAGCAAGTCGCCGCCGGTTCGGAACAATCGGAAGAAATAATAAACATATTTTCCCGCCGGGAACTGTAAAACGGATCGTTAAATTCCTCCTCTTTGAATACACAGTCCAGTATCTCAAGAGCCTTCAAATCGCAGTTTTTAAGCCCAAAAACCGCGAATGGCTCCGGGTCCTGCACAGAAACCGACTTCGGGAATACTGCCGCGATCTCCCGCATTGGAAAAACAAACTCTTTCACGGGACAGCAGACACGGATACTGTTAAACTCAGCGGCAGAACTTCCGGAAGGATCATACCTGGCAAAGGTATAATGTTCCGCATCTCCTCCGGGAACGTACAGGAGATTCTTCTCGGCAACTGCGTCGAGTAGAGGCTTAAGTTTGTTTATAAATACCATTTCCATTTTCTGCTCCGAAATCCTGCTCAGGAACCCGTCGGCAAATAATACGGCAGAATGGCAAGGTCCATCGCTATATCGATACTTATAACCTTGACCTTCTTGGGAACATTCAGATAATAAGGGGCAAAATTCAAAATACCGTTTACCCCGGTCTTTATTAACTTATCCGTAATTTCCTGCGCCGCAGCGGCAGGAACAGCGATAATAGCCAGCCGAATTTGTTTTTTCTTCAGGGACGACAGCTTCGATATATCCTGTATCCTGATATTTTTAACGGTCTTTCCTACTTTTCGACGGTCGTTGTCGAATATATCAGATATATGCAGCCCATAGGCCTCAAAACCCGGATACTTGATAAGGGCTGACCCGAGATTTCCAAATCCGACCAACGCGGTTTTACGGGGGATGTCCAGATTAAGGATCTTGCGTATGTGCTTTAACAGTTTGCCGGTCTCATAACCGACCCCGGGAACCCCGAAATCACCAAAATAAGAAAGGTCTTTTCTGATTTGATGCGAATTTACTCCGACCAGGCCGGCCAGCTTCTGGCTGCTGATATTCTTAACTCCCTGTTCGGAGAAAAGACGAAGTCCTCGCAGATACATCGGTAATCGCCGAACACTTTCATCTGGAATTTTACGGTACCTCATGACACCTCTATACTTTGTGCTTGTGTTCTCATTCACAAACTTGATTCTGTTTATAAACCTTTTTTTTAAAATTGTCAAGAAAAATTAAAAAAATATTCGGCATTCGGCAAAGTAAAGCTAAAAATACCTCCCTCAGGGCCTGGCTCGACCCGGATCTTACCGTCCTGTCTTTATTGTAGATATATTTGGCCGTGTTTTTCCCTCATATCTCAGGACAAACTAAAAACTCTTGCTTTAAATACACATATATTTTAGAATAAAGGAGTTATATGAATCAAGAACACCTGCCGATCGAACCGAACTTATATGTACTGAAAGAGTATGTTTTATTGAGGACGCATACCGATCAAGATTATCTTTAGGCAGCTTGATACTGCTCGAAAATGTTCTTTTTTACCATTGATCGTGAAATAAGGAGCTTTTTTTAGTGAATAAGCGTACTAAAATCTATAAGTTGCTGCTTTTGGCAGTTTTCTTTATCCTTGTAATGCCCGGTTATGCCCACGCATATATCGGCCCGGGGGCAGGATTTGCCGTTGTCGGATCTTTTTTTGTAATGTTCACCGCATTTCTGGCTGGAATTGCCGCTTTGATCACCTTCCCGATAAGGTACCTGATACGGGCGATTCGCGGAAGACGGGCATTTGCACGGGCTCGAATAAAAAAATGCGTGATATTGGGACTTGACGGACTGGACCCAAAACTCGCCGAAACGTTTATGGCTGAAGGAAAACTACCTAATTTTGTCAGGCTCCGCGACCAGGGATGCTTTAAACAACTCGCTTCGACCATCCCTCCCATCTCACCCGTGGCCTGGTCATCCTTTCAAACAGGCGTCAATCCCGGAAAGCACAACATCTTTGATTTTCTCACCCGCGACAAGCGTTCTTATCTGCCGAAATTGAGCTCGATGGAGATCAAAGGCCCGCAGCGAACTGTCAGCCTGGGTAAATATCAGTTCCCAATCGGCAAAACAGATATCCGTCTGCTGAGAAAGGGAAAACCTTTCTGGAAAACCTTAGGCGAGCACGGCATGTTCAGCAATATTATACGTGTTCCGATCACTTTCCCACCGGAAAAGTTCCGCGGACTGCAGCTCTCGGCGATGTGTGTTCCCGATCTTCGCGGCTCCCAGGGAACCTTTTCATTCTATACCACAAAGGACCAGGGCGATGTAGAGCATACCGGCGGCGAAACTTATTACGTCAGCAAAAACTCAAATACTATAAACGCCGACCTTATAGCCTCAGAAAATCCGCTCCGAAAAGATAACAGTCTTATGAAATGTCCCTTTACCGTAACTATCAAAGACAACTCTACTGCCGTACTTAAACTCAACGGCGACAGCTACACATTAAAAACCAATGAATATAGCGAATGGATAAAAGTAGATTTCAAACTTGCGCCCTGTATTAAGACACACGGGATATGCAGGTTCCTGCTTCTAAACACTGAGCCGGAATTCGAGATGTACGTAACACCTATAAACTATGACCCGGAAAAACCGGCGATGCCGATAAGTCACCCTGCCGTCTATTCATGTTACTTTTCAAAACTGCACGGCTCATACGCCACACTCGGACTGGCAGAAGATACATGGGCACTTAACGAAAAAGTGCTCAATGACAAAAGCTTTCTCCAGCAGGTCTATCAGATCGATCAAGAACGTCAAAAAATGTTCTTCGATGCCATCGATAAAACAAAACACGGGCTCGTCGTATGCGTATTCGACAGCACGGACCGGATCCAACACACATTCTGGCGGTATCTTGACGATAAGCACCCCGCTTTCGCAGGACAGGACCCCGAAGATCTCCAGCAGAGAAACGCTATCGAAGAGCTTTACATAAGAGCCGATGAGCTTGTCGGAAAAACATTGGATAAATGTAACCAAAAGGACACCGTATTGATGATCATCTCCGACCACGGGTTTAATACTTTCCGCTACGGGGTCGACCTGAACCGCTGGCTCGAAGAGAACGGCTATCTTAAAATGAAAGAAGACGCCTCCAGAGAAGAAAAATACTTAGCTGGCATTGATTGGGCCCGGACACGAGCTTTTGCCATTGGACTGACAGGGATTTTCCTCAACATCAAGGGCAGAGAATCTCAGGGAATAGTGGATCCGGGCGCCGAGGCCGCTCAGATTAGAGACGAGATTGCCGAAAAACTCACCGGACTGCTCGACTCGGACAGAAATACAAAAGCGATCAAAAACGTTTACAACGCTTTGAAAGTCTATAAAGGACCTTATAAAACCGAGGCCCCGGACCTCATCGTCGGGTATTACGAAGGTTATCGAGCATCATGGGATACTGCCATCGGCAAGCTAACCGATAGAATCTTCCATGACAATAACAAGGCATGGAGCGGCGACCACTGCATTGACCAGTCCGTAGTACCAGGTGTCCTTTTCTGCAATCGGCCGATAAGTTCCCAACATCCGAGATTGCTGGACATTGGTCCCACAGTACTGGATATGTTCGGCGTTACCGTACCGGCAAATATGGATGGAAAACCGCTTACAGTTGTAGAGACCGGCGGCCAAATAAATGACAAAACCAAAAGTCCAGACACGGCCCAATAAACTATGAAGATCGAACCTGAATTTTGATATAATGGAATTATTGCAATGACCCCAAAAAAGCAAAAACTCAGTCGAAGAGAATTCTTAAAGCGGTCCGCCCTGGCGACCGCTGTTTTTACTACAGGGTTTTCATGCAGAGATCTATACGCCGCTCGGCGTTCCAAA
>CBDUSK010000005.1:0-16965 GCA_965369915.1 uncultured Phycisphaerae bacterium | reverse complement strand
CAATGTACGGATGTAAGGGTCAATATGGTTACCAGGGAACTGTTCAAAAAATACAAAGGTCCTTCCGACTGGGCAAAGGCCGACATCAGGCAGATCGAAAACGATATACGCTCGACAGGATTCTACAGAAATAAAGCCCGGAACATCAAAAAAAGCTGCCGGATCATCCTCGATAAATTCAACGGCAAAGTACCCTGTACTATGGAAGAACTGCTCACTCTTGCCGGCGTTGGCCGAAAAACAGCGAACGTCCTGCTCGGCAACGCCTTCGGCACACCCGGCATTACCTGCGATACCCACGTTATCCGATTGAGCCGCCGGCTGGGTCTGTCCGGGAACAAAGATCCCGTCAAGCTCGAATTCGACCTGATGGAGATCGTGCCCCGTAAAAAATGGGGCGGCTGGACGATGTTCAGTCATCTGCTTATCTTCCACGGGCGGAATATCTGCAAGGCCAGAAAGCCGGATTGCCCTAATTGTCCTATCGAAAAACACTGCCCATCGGCAAATAATCCGCAGTTGTGGTGATTTTTATTCTCATAGCAACCTGTGTTTAGCCGATATATTATTGGCTTAACAATATTAATATAGAGGTTCCTATGAATAATATCCCTGTGCCGGCCGAAGAAACCTGGCGGATTTTCAGGATTATGGCGGAGTTTGTCGAAGGCTTCGAAGAGCTTGCTTCCGTTGGGCCTGCGGTTTCGATATTCGGCTCATCACGGACCAAGCCGGGGCAAAAATACTTCGAGCTTGCCCGGGAAACCGCCTCAGAGATCGCAAAAGCCGGCTTTGCCGTTATAACCGGCGGCGGAGGCGGAATAATGGAAGCCGCCAACAAAGGCGCAAATGAAGCGGGCGGAAAAAGCATCGGATTGAACATCGAACTGCCCGTAGAGCAAACGCCAAATGAATTTCAGAACCTTTCGCTCCACTTCAAGTACTTCTTCTGCCGCAAGGTCATGTTCCTTAAATACGCCAACGGTTTCGTGGCCATGCCGGGCGGATTCGGCACGATGGATGAACTCTTCGAATCGTTCGTGCTGATACAGACCTTAAAGCAGGCCTCGTTCCCCGTAATACTAATGGGAAGCGAATACTGGCAGGGGCTTATCGACTGGATCAGGTCTACCATGCTCGATAAGTACGAATACGTCTCGCCTGAGGATATGGACGTCTTTTCGATCGTCGATGAGCCGGCCACTGTCGCTAAGATCATTAGCGACTTCCACAAATCCGATATCGAAGGCGGATTCAAACAGCCCAGCGGAATCAAAAAACCCACCTATTAGCATTAAACCCGCAATGCGCTAAAGCGCTTCTGCTGCTTCCATCGCCTGGCGGTAATGACCGAGCAGGTACTCTTTGCCGGGGCCGCCAAGATGCTCCCAGGGCAGAATATCGGCCTCAGCAAAACTTTTTTGAGCCGCTGCGTCGGCATCGATACCTCGCTGGGCGAACGCCTTCTGCCAGCCCCTGCCGTCGAAACATTCGTCCCACAGATCGAACCGGGCGCCGCTTCGCCAGGCGCATTCGATAACATCGCCCATCCGCCGGTCGCTCCTGCCGATCGCTGATTCCAAAACGCTGCGTTCGATGTTATGAAACTTGAACTGAAGGAACTTTGCTCTCAATTGTTTTTTTTCGTCCAGTATTATTTGTTTTGCCCGCTCGAAATATTCCTTTTCCTTCTGCCCCAGCCAGCCAAAAGGCGTATGCGGCTTCGGCACCAGCCAACTAACCGCCACGTTTACATTCGCCGTCTTTCCGTCAACCTTTCTTCGCAGTACCGCGATATCGTACGACAGCCGAACTATCCGGGCAATATCGGCCTCGGTCTCGCCGGGAAAGCCAGCCATAAAGTACAGCTTCACTCTTTGAAACCCCGCTTTGTAAGCGGCTTCGATGCCCGCAAAAAGGTCTTCATCGCTGATAGGTTTATCGATGACCTTTCGCAGTTTCTCGCTCGCCGCTTCGACGGCTATGGTCAGCCCGCTCTTGCGCACTGAGGTGACCAGCTTCGGCAAAAGCCGGAACTGGTCTTTGACCCGCAGACTCGGAAGCGAGATCCCAACGTGCCGGGGCTCGAAATATTCCTGAAGCTTCAACACCAACTCCTCAAGCCGGGGATAATCAGCCGTCGACAGACTCAAAAGGCTTACCGTATCGAAACCGGTCGCACGATAGTTCTCCTTTGCAATTTCTGTTATCCTGTCAACACTGCGATAGCGGATGGGTCTTCGGCAATAGCTTGCCTGGCAGAACCTGCACCTGCCGGGACAACCCCGCATTATTTCCACGCTGACCCGCTCGTGAACCGCCTTGGCAAAGGGGACTATCGGCGCTTCCGGAACCGCAGCGCCGTCAAAGTCATCGACAACAGCATTTTCGAATCTTATCGGAAGGCCCGCTTGTTCGGCTTTGAACGACTTTATCTGTTCAGCGTCGTACTCGAACCTGTAAAGCGACGGAACATAAACAAAACCGAATTTCTTCGCGGCCCGTAAAAGGATTTCTTTTTTGCCTGTGCCTTTTCTTTTTTGCTCCCGCAGGAATTTCACAAGCTTTACAACCGCTTCCTCGCCTTCGCCTAAAACGAACATGTCCGCGAAATCAGCGATCGGTTCGGCACAGTTCGATATCTGCCCGCCCGCGATTACCAGCGGGTCATCTTCGGCTCGCTGAGCCGACCTTACCTCCAGCCCCGCCAGATCGAGCATGTTCAAAAAGTTAGTTAAACATAATTCATTCGTCAGGCTGAAACCAATAATGTCAAAATCTCCGACCGCCGCTTTGGATTCGAGCGTAAACAAACCTATTTGCTCTTTGCGAAGTATTTCTTCGGCGTCGATCCAGGGGGCAAAAACACGCTCCGCGGCGACCTTGTCCATCCGGTTCAGAATGTTATAGATCACCGCCATCCCCGTATGGCTCATCCCGATCTCGTAAACATCGGGAAAACACAACGCGACCGTGATATCACAACCTGACAGGTCCTTCTTGACCTCGTTGATCTCCCCGCCGATATATCTGCTCGGCCTGCGAACAAAAGGAAGAAACTTCCGCTCGACCGCATCTTTTAATATCCGTATATGTTTCCGCATCATGGCTGTATTATAACGCCGCGCAAAGATTTGTTGAATATTATCTCAAAACTAATTACAATGTCCGTTTTGACTTTTACAGAAAGGCGCAATCGCGTGGATAAGAACCGGCTGAAGATCGTTTTAGTGGTCGTCGTCGCAGCATTAACGGCCCTGGGCGTTCGTGTTCTGTTTGCCCCGAAACTTCATACCGCATACAGTGAAAATTTCGTCGTAATGGGCACATTCGCAAACATCATCGCCGTCGCCGACAGTCCGCGCACCGCAAAGGAGTGCATTGACGCCGCAATTAACGAACTTAACCGCATCGATAGGATGATGAGCAGCTACGATCCCGATTCGCAGCTCTCGCAGATCAATAAAAATGCTTTCAAAGAACCTGTGTTTCTCGGCCCGGAACTTTCCGAGGTCCTCTCCGCTGCCGTTGCCTACAGTGAAAAAACCGGCGGCGCATTTGACATTACCGTAGGACCTGTCGTCGACCTCTGGCGTCAAGCCGAAAAAGCTAAAAAAAACCCGAGCAAAGAACAGCTCGAAGCCGCACGGTCAAAAGTCGGTTACAAAAAACTTCAGTTCGGCCAGTTTGACGGCACCTTAAAGTTCGGCGTCGAAGGCATGCGCCTGGACTTAGGCGGCATCGCAAAGGGATATGCGATCGACCTGGCAGTAAAGGCTATGCAGGATACCGGCGCCCTCGGGGGAATGGTCGATGTCGGAGGAGATATCCGCTGCTTTGGCTCCCCTCCGAAATCACGGGACAATTGGCTCGTCGGCCTGCAGGACCCTGCCGTGGAAGACGGACTTCTGCTCGTGCTGAAACTTAACGACATGGCTGTTGCCACCAGCGGTAACTACCAGCGGTTCGTCGTCGTCGAAGGACAAAAACACAGCCATATCCTGGACCCGCAGACAAGCTCTTCGGCTGACAAACTCACCAGTGTTACCATCATCGCACCGAAAGCCATCGATGCCGACGCCTTCGCTACAGCCGTTAGTGTCATGGGTGCAGAAAAAGGCTTGCCGCTCATCGAATCGACCCCCGATACCGAAGCGGTTGTTATACCTGCTGAAAACAAAAAAGAATTGCTTCACACAACGACCATACGAAAATACATCGACAACACCCGCCCGGTCTCGACTTATAGTGCCGCCTCATATATCGTAACCCAGCCGTGAGCGAAAAAATATCGCTATGTCGCCTTAGCCGCGGCTTTTTGACCTGCCGGTCTTGGCTCTGGTGCGTTTTTCCCGTGATAGACGATCACACCGGTCGGGCATTTATCCATCGCCGTCAGGGTCTGTTCGGAAGATTCATATTTCTTATAATCCATCTTCGCAAGGTTGTTATCTATAGTAAATAGTTCGCTCTGCTTTGCGCATAAATTACATCCGATACACCCGACTTTGCACATCGACCGCGTGCTCTTTCCGTTCTCTTTACTGCTGCACGCAACCGTCATCATGTTTTCCTGGCTGAACGGCACCATCGTTATAAGGTCCCGCGGGCACGCCTTGGAACAGGCAGTACAGCCGGTGCAATTTTCATAATTGACAGTTGCAAGGCCCTCTATGATACCAAGTGCGTCGAACTTGCACGCTTCCGTGCAGTCGCCGTATCCCATGCATCCGAACTTACATGCCTGAACCAGCGATTGCGCGTTTGCCGCTGTGCAGGTTGGAATACCACTGTAATCTGCGTAATAAGTCCTGTCTTCTGTATGTGCCCTGCAGTGGACTATGGGCCTTAACGGAACTGTTCCTCCGCTGACCTGGAGATTCAGTATCTCCGCAATTTTTTCTGCGGTATCCTGGCCTCCCGGTGCACATTTACCAAGAAGTTCAGGTTTCTCTACCACTGCTTTAGCATAGGCCGAACAACCTGCAGAACCGCACGCCCCGCAGTCTATTCCGGGTAATGCTTCCTGAACCTGCTCGACCTTCGGATCGACCGTAACGTGAAGCTTTATACTTGCTATAAGTAAAACCAGCGCAAAACCCGCACCTAAAGTCACCATCGTAACACCCGCCGGCCAGGCACTTTGCCATAATTGTGTGATGTCAGCTAAAACCATACTAAAATAAGTTCCAAAAACTAAATACTATCTAATCATTCCTGCAAAACCCATAAAGGCAAGCGTGAGGATGCCCGCGGTTATCAAAGTTATCGGTGCGCCTTTAAGGCACTGAGGCACATCGGCAAGATCAAGGTTCTCCCGGATACCGGCCATGATGCAAATAGCAAGTGTAAAGCCGATGCCTGCCCCTGCGCTTAAGACCACCACCTCTAATAGATTGTCGATCCCCCAGAGGTTAATGAAAAGACACATACCCAGGATCGCGCAGTTTGTGGTGATCAGCGGCAAAAATATTCCGAAGCTCTCATATAATGCAGGGAAAAATTTTCTTATATACATCTCGACCAGCTGCACTGCCCCTGCGATGACGAGGATGAAACAAACATATCGCGTAACTTCCAGCGGTGTGCCCGTCAGGAGATAGTAGTCGATCAGCCAGGTCAGCGTGCCGCTCAAAGTCACCACAAACGTTACCGCACAGCCCATCCCGAACGCCATATCGATCCTGCCCGACACACCGAGATACGGGCATATACCGAGGAACTTCGTAAACACAAGGTTGTTCACGATCACCACGGATATAAAACCCATCAACAAAATCTCTAATGTATCCATGCCCGGATCCCTTTTATTTTATCAAGCCTTCTTGCTTATTATATTCGCCAGGCCCAACATAAGACCTAACGTAATGAACGCTCCAACAGGCATACCCATCGCCACCCACGGCACGAACGAATCCGGCATGACCGGTATCTCGAATACCATCCCCGTCGCCAGCAGTTCTCTTATCCCGGCCAGTACGCACAGCGTAAGCGTAAATCCTACACCCATGCCCAGCGCGTCAAGGATGCTCACGAACAATCCGTTCTTGCTGGCACAGGCCTCTGCACGACAGATTATTATGCAGTTGACGATAATAAGAGGAATGTACGGCCCTAACGTCGAACTCATCTCCGGGGCAAAAGCCTTTAGGAACAGGTCCGCTATCGTTACGAACGTCGCTATCGTCAGAGTGAACATCAGTATGCGCAGATGCGGTTTCAGCAGATTCCGCATCAGGCTCACCACGATGTTCGAGCAGACTAATACAAATATTACGCTCAAGCCCATCGTTAGCGCAGGCTTTACCGCCGCCGTTACCGCCAGAGTCGGACACATACCCAGCAACAGCCGAAAGACCGGGTTTTCCTTCCACAACCCCGCAAGGAGTGTCTGCGTGGCAGAGGCTTTACTTGATTTATCATTTGCCATTGTTTATCAAACCCTTTTCCTGTAACTGGATCTTTACCTGTTCCAGATAAGTATTCAGTATTTTAATTACCGCTTCGCTGCTTACCGTGGCCCCGCTGATAGCGACTATTTCGCTGTCTATTCGTTTATGGTCACCCGTCTTGGAAAGCGTAAGCCCTTCTACCGGCGCTCCGGCGAACTGGTTGCGAAAGTAATCGCCTTTTATCTTGTCACCGAAACCGGGCGTTTCATTGCTTGTGAGCACTCCGAACCCCGCTAATTTCTCAAATTCCGAATCCACCGCAAGCACCAGCCTGATCTTGTCCGCAAAGCCGGAGCCTTGACACACAAACGCCCAGCCCAGACAAGTTCCGTCCGCAGAGGTGCCTTTCTTGATATCGACCTTTGCCTTTTTGCCCTTGGCCAGCTTTATTTCGATACCTTCTGCTGCCACTTCAAAACTTACCGCTTTGGTCAGAAGGTCGCCGGCAAGATTGTTGAACTTGTCCAGCTCGTTCTGGATTATCCTCGGCTGCCACGCCGCGTTAGTTACCGCAAGCAGCAGACCGAACGCAAACGAGGCCGTTATCAAAAGCCAGCTTTGCTCACAGAAAAATTTTATCTTACTAAACATTCGCTTTGCCTCCTGCCGGGACAAGCCTGCAGAACCTGTCGATCAGCGGCGTAAATGCGTTCATTATCAACACCGCATACATCACGCCTTCCGGGTATTCGCCCACCGTACGGATCAGCATTATCAGTGCCCCCACTCCGACCCCGAATATCCACATACCCCTGGTCGTAAGCGGCGCCGTCACCGGGTCCGTCGCAATAAAGAACGCACAGAAAAGCATACCCCCGCCTGTAATATGCAGTATCGGAAGTATACTGTTACCCGGCTTGAGATAATAAGCTATCGTCGCATAAACGATCGCCGAGACCAGCACTGCGATGGGTATGTGGCCGTTTATCGTCCGTCGCAACAGAAGATATGCCCCCCCGATCAAAAGTGCTATCGTGCTCGTCTCGCCGAGACACCCCCCAACCTGGCCTGTAACTGTCGCCGCAAGCTGCTCGCCAACTATTTCAGGCTCGGCCTTGCCTTTTATCACAAGCTTACTCCACGCAAGTGGTGTCGCCTGCGTAACCGCTTCGGTATTCGATGCGTTGATCACCCTCGAATCCGTTATCGGCTGGGCGATAGTAACAGGGACCGACCACGTCGTCATAAGCATCCCGAAACAGGCCGTAAGAAATGCCCTCGACGCCATCGCCGGGTTAAATATATTCGAGCCTAATCCGCCGAATACCATCTTTGCAATGGCGATAGCAAAAACACTGCCGATCACTACTACCCACAAAGGAATTGCCGGAGGAAGAGAAAGGGCAAGGATTATCCCCGTAACCACCGCGCTTAGGTCTCCAAGCGAATTCGGCTTGTCGCACACCATATTACACAGCCACTCAGTAACTACGCACGATACCACGCACGTTCCAATGACCAAAAGCGCAGGTGTCCTGAAAAACCACCACGCCGCGAACATAGCAGGGACAAGACCTATTATCACGTCCAGCATGATGCTCCGCGTCGAGTGGGCCTTGCTTATATGCGGGCTTGGCGAAACTGTTATGTTATTCAGCATTCAGTCTTGCATCCTTTTCTTTAGATCCTTTTGCCCTTATTTCGGCATCATCTTTTTGGCACGGGCCTGTAAGATCTTTCCTGTCTTGATATATCCCGTCAGCTCGATATTGGCAGGACATACGTAGCTGCAGCATCCGCACTCCATACAGGCTGACATATAGTACTGCTCCGCTATATCCAGCAGGTTATGCTTGACCGCGTGTGCGATCTTGGTCGGGTTGAGGATTACAGGGCACACTTCGAGACATCTTCCGCATCTTATGCAGGACGTCCGGCGGCTTTCGTGTTTCGCCCTGGTTATATCCGACCCGGTCAGAACCGTTATCGCTCCGGAGGTTTTTGTTATCGGCATCGAAAGGTCCGCTATCGCAAAGCCCATCATCGGACCTCCGGATACGACCTTCGCCGCGTCTGCGGTAAGGCCGCCGCAATGTTCGATCAATTCACTTATCGCCGTTCCGATCGGGACATAAAAGTTTCCGCGATTCGCCACCCCTTGGCCTGTTACCGTAACCACACGGTGTGTAAGCGGCCTGTCCAGCACTACCGCCTCGGCGATCGCCGCACAGGTGCCGACGTTAAGCACACAGATCCCGATCATCGGCGGGATGCCTCCGACGGGTACGTCCTTATTGCAAATAGACTTTATTAATTGCCGTTCTCCGCCCTGCGGGTACTTGGTCTTAACGGCCACAACTTCCATCCCGTCCGTATCCGGCGCAGCCGCTGCCGCTTCGCGCATCACCTCTATGGCCCTGGGTTTGTTGTCCTCGATGCCGATATAGACCTTCGTGCATTCAGACACCTTACGTGCAAGCTTGATCCCGGCGATAACCTGGTATGTCCACTCGAGCATCACCCGATAATCGCACGTGATAAAAGGCTCGCACTCACAGCCGTTGATTATCAGAATATCTTTCGGCTGTTCCGGGTTGGGCTCGAGCTTGACCCGGGTCGGAAAACCAGCTCCGCCCATTCCCACAAGACCTCCCTGGCGTATCGCATCGCGTATCTGCTCGGCGGGATACTTACCGACATCGAAATCTGAATTAAAACTGCCGGAACAGGGCTCCTTTACGTTCTCAGATTCTTCGTCCGCGTTGATGATGACCGCCATCGCCCTGCCAAGAACAGGATGAGACTGAAGGGCGATATCTTTAACCGTCCCGTTGACAGGGCAATGCACCGGCGCACAAACGAATGCGTCTGAATCGCCGATCTTTTCGCCTGCTGTGACTTTATCTTTTTTCGCAACCAATGGTTTGCACGGCGCGCCGATATGTTGGCTCAACAACACCGCCACCTGCTTAGGATTTGGCACAAGCTGAATTTGAGCTTCCTGGGTTAAATGCTTATTGTCAGCGGGATGAATCCCGCCCGAAAAGGTTAGCCTGCCCTTTGTCTCGATGACTTTCTCCTTCTAACATACAGCGATCTTTGCTCTTGAGCAAAAAACTTTCTATTGCCTTGACGATCAATACAAAAATAAAACTTACTCCTGCACCAAGCAGAAAAACCACTGCTGTGCGTATTTTTTGGCCTTGTATCACATCGGCCAGCAGTTTATCGAACAACACAAGCCCTCCGATAAATACCGCTATCGGCAGCAGAAAAGCCTTGGCAACCTTCGCAGCGACCGAAGGCCCTCTGCCCTGTCCCAACTGCTGATAAACCGCTTTGCAATCGGGTTTCTGGGCACAATTTGAACAAAATTCATCTTCAGCCATTTTTTTCACTACCGATTTATATTAGAGAGTTTATAATTAATATTATCATAACTTTCAAGTTTTTTTTATATGCCGGTTCCTCCGGGGCAGAATAAAAGGATTGAGCCTGTGACTAAACCGTTATTTATTACATCCGCCGTTCTTGTCAGTTTGATATTCTGCGGCTGTGTTGTAAACCCCGTAACCGGTCAAAAACAGCTCATACTCATATCCCCCGCCCAGGAATTACAGATCGGTGCTCAATACGCCCCCGAAATAGAAAAGCAGCTCGGAGGGAGGATCGAAAACAAAACCCTCCAGAATTATATAAATAGTATAGGGCGCAATATCAGCCGGATCAGTCATATTCCTGATCTTGATTTCAGCTATCTCGCCCTGAAAAGTGATACGATAAACGCCATGGCACTTCCCGGGGGCTATGTCTTTATCACAAAGGGCATGCTGGAAAAATTAGACTCTGAAGCACAATTAGCCGCTATCCTCGCTCACGAAACCGCTCACGTTACCACACGTCACGCGGCACAGGCGATGACCACACAGATCGGCATGGACATTATCCTTTCGAGTGTTTCGCAAAAAACCTCAGCCGGGGCCGCGAATATAGCACGTATCAGTTCCCAACTCATCGGCTTAAAATACAGCAGAGAGCATGAGATCCAGGCCGATACCGTCGGACTGGATTATTTAGTCAATGCCGGTTACGCCCCGTTCGCCGCCGTCGAGACAATGGAAATGCTTCAAAAACAAAATGAAGTCAGGCCGATAGAGTTCTTGTCCTCTCATCCGAACCCGGGAAATCGCAAAGAAATGCTCCTCAGGCGGATAAACCTCAGGTTATATCCCGAAAATCTGAAAATCGGACGCTCTGACTATCACCGCTACGTTCTGACGAACCTTGATGATTAAAAATATTCCTCTGCAAGCCCGTTAATAAAAAAAGCGGAGACTAAAATTCCGCTCCGCTTTACATTTCAAGTTTCTTTCTCGAATATTACTATTTCCTGGCCTTATTACGCCTGACTTCGATGTCGCTGTAATCACATTTCGGGCACCTGTCAGGAAAATCTCCGGATGTGTAATCCTGCATGAAAATGGTTTTGCATTCCTTGCACTTTACTGCACGAAACGCTGATCGCATGCTGCATTCAGGACATTTTATAGGCGTCTGGGCCATCGGCCCAGGACCCATCATCCCGCCTTGCATTATCTGCTCGCTGTATTCCTTGGAACTCAACTCAAAGTCCATCCTGCATTCTTGATTCATACACAACATCTGTATGGGTTCGTTACTTCGGGAACTGGAACCGGAGCCGCCGCCCCTGTTAGTCATCACCGTTATACCTACGGCTAAAATCAGGCAAAGTATAATTAGTCCGAGCATGACCTTTTTTTTCTTGTCTTCATCCATAACAGGACCTCCATAACAAATTATCGTTTAGATATACAGCAAAATATTCGCCGCCGAGGAATTTGTCAAACTATTCTTTTTCAGCCCGCTGGAAAGATTCTCGACTTTGTTTATATCATATCAAGTATCCTGCCGGGCTCCTCCGGCATCGCCGTCCGGGCCGATAGATACGCCGATTCAATTACCGCCATATTGTTTAAATCCGCATTTTTATCGCCTGAAGCCTTGTTTTTCTCCGGATCTAAAATATTCAACGCTACGCTCTCGAGCATTTTTGTCATCGACTCATCCCCGCCGGACTTCGATTTGAGCTTCTTGAGCACATTACCTTGATTATCGCAAACCGTAAAGACTCCGTCGCGGACCGTTAGATATTGTTCCTTGCCGTGGACCCTCAGCATCTGTTCGTACGGGCCGAATATCCTGCTGGCGACAAGGGTTCCTGCCAGAGTATCGGAAAATTTCATCGTCACCACCGACGTGTCCTCCGTCAGCGATAAACGCTGCTGTTTGTCAGGAGCATAGTTCGTACTCAAAGAATACACCTGTTGAGGAATGCCGAAATTCAGGACGATCTGATCGATTATCTCATAGCAGTTATACAGAAGCACCCCGCCTCCGGCAAGCTCGGGATCAAAATGCCATCGCTCCTGTGCTTCGTCAAGCTGATCGGGTATGTTGCATATCGCCGTAACCAAATGAAAATTTTCCGCCCCTTCCGACAGTATGAACTCTCTCATGGCGCAGTAAGCCGGGGAAAAACGTGAACTCTTGGCAACGGCAAACCGAACACTTTCTTTCCGGCTAAGACGGACAAGCTCGGCCAGCTCTTCAAAATTAACCGCTGGCGGGAGCAGCTTTAATATATGGAATTTCTTTTTCATCGCCGCGCGAACATACTCATCGCACTGATGCATCGGAGCGGCCACAACCAGCAGATCGAGCTGATTCTGTATTACGAACCGGCGGTAATCATCGAACCAGGAACATCCGTATCTGTCGGCGGTCTTCTCGGCCGCCTCCGGATCGATATCCGCTACTGCCGTAATCTCGAAAAAACGGCTTTGAGACGCAGCCTCCAAAAGCTCTATGCCGGTCTCACAAAGACCCAATATCGCCGTTTTAAGCTTGTCCATATGTCACCACCTTACATTCTTACTTCCCGGGCTCAATATCAATAACTGTTGTTTTTCGGCGGAATGATAAAGTGGTCCGGCACCGTGAAGTGCGAACACAAAAGCAAAACTTCCTTGCCGACCTGCTCTATCACCGAATCGTCTTCGACGTTCTCGGTTATTCTTTTGATAAAGCCGGCTATTTCGTCCATTTGATCTTCCTTCATTCCTCTTGTCGTAACCGAGGGAGTGCCCAGCCTCAAACCGCTCGGGTTGAACGGCGGCGCAGGATCACCGGGGACAGTATTGTAGTTCGTCACGATTCTCGCCCTGTCCAGTGCCTTGGCGAGCTGTTTGCCCCCGACGCCCTTATTGCGAAGGTCTATAAGTATAAGGTGGTTGTCCGTACCGCCGGAGACAAGATCAAATCCGTATTCAAGAAGTTTCTCCGCAAATCTTTTTGCATTTTTCACGACCTGTTTTGCGTACTGTACAAATTCCGGCGTGTCCGCCTCAGCCAGGGCAACGGCGATCGCCATAAGAGTATGCATATGAGGGCCGCCCTGTAAGCCTGGAAAAACAGCCTTGTCTACCTTCTGGGCATGTTCAGACCTGCAAAGAAGCATACCGCCGCGGGGACCGCGAAGAGTCTTGTGCGTCGTAGTCGATACAATATCAGCGTACGGAACCGGACTTTTATGTATGTTCGCAACTACCAGACCCGATATATGGGCAATGTCGCTGAGATGGTATGCACCGACCTGTTTTGCGATGTCCCCGAAGATCTCAAAGTCGATCTCACGGGGATATGCCGTTGCGCCGGAGATTAGCAGCTTCGGCTTATGCTTTTTGGCAAGGGTTTCGATCCGGTCATAATCGAATCTTCCAGTGGCAGGATCCACTTCGTACTGAACCGACTTGTATACCTTACTCGTCATGCTCACCTTCCAGCCGTGAGTCAGATGACCGCCGTAAGGAAGCGACAGCCCCATGATCGTATCGCCAGGCTCAAGAAGAGCCGAGTAAGCCGCGATATTCGCTATCGAACCGGAGTATGACTGCACGTTGGCATGGTCCGCTTTGAATATCTTCCTGGCACGCTCCACCGCAAGCGTTTCGATAAGGTCCGTCACCTGCTGGCCCTCATAATAACGCTTACCGGGATAACCCTCGGCATACTTGTTCGTCAGGCAACTCCCGCACGCCTGCATCACCGCCTTGGAAACATAGTTCTCCGACGGGATCAGTCGCAGCGAACCGCTCTGACGGGCATTCTCCTGGTTCAAAAGTTCATATATCTGTGGGTCATATTGTTCCAGTGCCGATATCATAATAATTTCTCCAAAAAAATCCTTCCTGAAAACAGCCTTGTAGCACAGATTTTGAATCAACACAAGCATTTATTTATTGACAAGACCCCCCTGCTTGCCTATAATATATTATGTTTTAAGACCTTAAAAGGAGCAGTGCGAACATGGCGGATTCTCAAAAAGAAAATGGCGCCGAAAAAGCAATCGCTTTTTTCGTCAAGGCTGAGGAAGTGGCTCTGACAAACAATTTCGACTACGCCATCGATATGTACCTTGAAGGCCTCAAATGTGCCCCGGATGTCCTCGAAGGTCATCTGGCCCTGAGAAAGCTCGCCTTCGACCGCAGGAACAAAGACGGCAAAAAACCTTCCGTCATCGAAAAGGTCAAGCATCGTGGCGGAAAGACTCCTCTCGAAGAAATGCTTAACGCTGAGTATCTCCTGGCAAGAGACCCCGAACATCTGCACTATGCCGAGACCCTGCTTAAGGCCGCCGCCGCAGGCGGGTACGAAAATACTGTTGCCTGGATCGCACAGATAATATTCGAGATCAATCTTAACAGCAATAAACCGTCCCTTGCAACATACGTCTTGCTAAAGGACTGTTACGCAAAGGTGGAAATGTTCACCGAGGCCATTAGTGCCTGTAACTACGCGATCAAACTTAAGAAAGACCACCCGGAACTGCTCGACGAGATGAGAGACCTTTGTGCCAAAAAAACCGTTAAGGACGGCAAGTACGGCCAGGCCGAAGATTTCAGGGATTCCATCAGGGATAAAAAAAAGCAGGAAAAACTGCATGCTCAGGACGGAGCCGTAAAAAGCGCCGAATACCTCGCAGAAGCCCTGGATGATGCAAAGAAAGCGTTTGATGCTGACCCCGAATCACCCGTAAGCATACTGAAGCTTGCTGAAGCACACTTTGACCTCGGAACCGAACAGGGTTACAAAGACTCACTGATCGTACTGCAAAAAGCCAACCTGAAATACGAAGATTTTACTTTCAAACGGCGGATAGGGGAGCTTAAGATAAGAAAATTCAAAGAAAACATCCGATCCGTAAAAACCGCCGCCGATGCCGACTCTGATAATAAGGAACTCAGGAAAAAACTCGATGATGCACTCGCACATTTTGCCGCTTTTGAGCTTGAACATTACAAGGGCTGCGTAGCAAACTATTCTACGGACCTGCACATGAAATACGAATACGCACTTCGGCTGCTGGTCAATAATCAGTATAACGAAGCTATTCCCTTGTTCCAGGAAGCCCAAAAAGACCCACAGAGACGAATACACGCCATGGACAAGACCGGCCTGTGCTTCTTTTTCAAGGGCTGGTACACCGACGCGATCGATATCTTCGAAAAGGCTTTCGATGATTGCGAAATAAAAGATAGTGCAATTGCAAAAGAATTACGGTATAATCTGGCCAGAAGTTATCAGCAGATCTCCAGGACACAGGAAGCCCTGGACATCTTCAGAAAACTGGCACAACTCGATTTTAACTACAAAGATGTTGCCAAAAGAGTAGATGAACTCAGAAACCCAAAAGAATGAACAAATAGCTTGGGCTGGAGTAAATAATAAAAAATCGTTTCGTATTTAGGAGTTAACAGTGGCGCATTCATTATCAGCCAAAAAAAGGATTAGGCAGAACGCAACCAGAAGGGTCATCAACCGGGCCCGAAAAAGCATGATTAAGACACAGATTAAGCGTTTTGAAGACGCAATAACCAGTGGTCAGATCGATACGGCAAAGGAGCAGTTCAGGCTCCTGACAATAAAACTCGACAAAGTAGCATCCTCAAGCACCATGCACAAAAAAACCGCTGCAAGAATGAAATCGCGTCTGGCCAGAAGGCTTAGCGCCATCGTTTCAGAAAAGGCCTGACCGTAACTACTTTTCTTTTCAGATTATTAAACGTCTCGCCGATACAAAATTCGGTTAGACGCTTTTTTCGTGGACCATTCTATGACAGAAGTCTTTAAAAAACAAATACTTAGATTCCTGAACCGGAGGAATTACTCTCCGCAGAAACTCTCGGCTCTCGCTAAATCGATCGGAGTATCGGACCATCACTACCCCGAATTCAAGGCCGCATTCAAAGAACTGCAAAGAAAAGGGCATGTCTCAATAGCGGCTAAAAACCTTATAACCCTGCCCCCCGTACCTCCCAGGGTTCTCGGAACCTTCCGGGCAAACCCTAATGGGTTCGGCTTTGTGATCCCCGATCAGCCCAACATCGGTGGAGACCTGTTCATCCCCCCGGGAAATACCGCAGGTGCAATGACCGGCGATATCGTCGCAGTAAAAACATTTAAAAAAGGTGTTCGCAGCGGACAGATGCGATACGAAGGCACTATCGTCGAAATACTCGAGCACGGAACAAAAAAAATAGTCGGCTCTCTTAAAAACAAAGGCTCCGAGTGGTTCGTCCAGCCGGACGGCAGGGAATTCTTAAAAGCCGTGACTGTCGATGATGTTACCGCGAAAGGTGCCAAAGTCGACGACAAGGTCGTCGTCGAGATCATCACCTATCCGACCGACGGAAAGCGCCCTAACGGGGTGATCGTCGAAGTGCTCGGGAAAGCGGGATTCTACGATGCCGAGATCAAATCGATAATCCATCGGTACGGCCTGTCCGGGGACTTCAGCTCCGACTGTCTCGACCAGGCCAGAAGTTCCGCCAAAATGTTCGACCACGACTCGGAAAACGAAAGAGACGATATCTCCGACCAGGTGGCTATCACTATCGACCCGCCCGATGCAAAAGATTTCGATGATGCTGTAACTCTTCGCAAAGACGCCGATGGCAACTGGGTACTCGGAGTTCATATCGCCGACGTTAGCTCATTTGTAACCATGGACTCTCCGCTGGACGCCGAAGCATATCAACGCGGAAACAGCGTCTATCTCCCCGGCAAGGTCATACCCATGCTCCCCGAGATTCTCAGTAATGGCATCTGCAGCCTTCAGCCCGGACAAAAAAGATTCGCTAAAAGCGCCTATATAACCTATGACATAAAGGGCAACGTGCTGGGCAGGGAATTTGCCAACAGCATCATCTGCTCGACAGCCAGGCTGACCTATAAACAGGCCGACGACATCCTGCAGGGAACCGCTGCCGAGTTCCCCGGACAAGTCGTCGCACTGGTAAAAGATACCGAGATCCTCGCACGGGCGATCGAAAAACGCAGACTCAAAAACGGAATGCTCCATCTCGATCTGCCCGAAACAGAACTCATCCTGGACAAATCCGGCCAAGTCGTCGATGCCGAGCCCGCCGACGACTGCTATCCCCACACCATAATCGAGATGTTCATGGTTGAAGCCAACGAAGCCGTCGCCGCC
>CBDUSK010000004.1:0-17241 GCA_965369915.1 uncultured Phycisphaerae bacterium | reverse complement strand
CCTGTCAGCATATAACAGGCAATTTAGTCTAAAAATCACCGCGGCACTCCCGCACTGCATTTGTCATTTCAAGATACTACTCTAAGACAGTGCATTGACAAGATTCATATCAATAAGCCCGGTAACCATATCAAAATGCTAGTTCATGAAGTTCCGACGGGAAATTTGCAAATGACTGAAGAAATTATCGTATCTTAATGTTAGGCTAACTTTTTTTACAGTACTACCTTTTCCATGAGGTTTATTTTTGATATCTTCTATGGTTGAACTAGAACCTTGCAAAAACTCATACCATCCATCAAGCCGCCCTCCTGTATGACCTAAAAAGTCCGCCAAGACACTTCTGGTAGACGATTTAGCCATTTGTTAGCAACTTTTGCTCAGTTGTGTTTTCCATGTCAGAAATCTATCATAACTCATTGCAAAATAAACTTTTAAATAGTATAGTGTAAGCATAATCAAGAGAAGCTATATATTTTTGGACCCCATGCTTCACGGTATTCCGGCATATAGCTTATAGCCTGACAGGGCTGTTGAAAAAGGTAGTAGAACGTTTAAGCAATAGGCAATGAAAACAATAAATCGAAACATCCTGCTGATTGTATTAGCCCTGTGCTTCGTCGTCATGCTCACAGTTATCCTGCAAAACAAACCTCTTGGCAAAACCAATACTCCCCCCTCACCCTCGCAGAGAGAGATTTTTTCCACTCAGTACAACTGGCCGATGTTTAGAGGCTCGAACAACCTAAGCGGTACTGCCGAGGGTTCGCTGCCGAACTCGCTTACTTTAAAATGGAAATTCAAAACCGAAGGACCCGTAAAATCTTCGCCGGTTGTCTTTGACAACATCGTATATTTCGGTTCGCTGGACACAAACATATACGCCGTTGACCTGCAAACCGGAAGCAGGCTTTGGTCGTTTAAAACCGAGGACGAAATCGAAGCCTCTCCATGCGTCGTAAATGATACCGTTTTCATAGGCTCATCCGACAGCTTTCTCTATGCTCTCGACGCAAGGAGCGGCAAACTGAAATGGAAATACGAAACCGACGGCAGGATATTAGGCTCTGCCAACCGGACGATTTCTCCCAACGGAAAAAACACCTGGATAATCGTCGGCAGTTATGACAACAAACTGCATTGCGTAGATTCCAAAACCGGCACACCCGTCTGGACCTATGAAACCTCAAACTATATCAATGGAGCTCCTGCGATCTCCGGCGGAAAAGTAGTAACCGGCGGCTGTGATGCAATAATCCACGTAGTCTCGGCAAAAAACGGAAAACCTTTACTCCAGATCGATGCAGGAGCCTACATCGCAGGCTCTGCAGCCATAGATAACAAACATGTGTATGTCGGCAATTATGACAATATGCTCCTTTGTGCCGATATCGAAACCGGCAAAGCCGTGTGGCAATACTCGGACTCTGACTCGTCGTATTTCTCTTCACCGGCAATTTCAGATAACAGACTCGTAACCGGCTCAAGAGACCACAATATCTACTGCCACAACAAAAAAAACGGCAAACTTATATGGAAATTCAAAACGCTCGAAGAAGTAAACAGTTCACCCGTTATCTGCGGCAATAAAGTTATTGCAGGCTCTGACGACGGAAGACTCTACATGATAAATATCGAAAACGGTAAAAAAATATGGTCCTTCGAGATTGGCGAAAGCATCACCTCGTCACCTGCCGTCGCATCGTCAATGGTATTAATAGGAAGCGATGACGGCTGCGTTTACGCCTTCGGACAGAAATAAAGGAAAACATTATTTTGAGGATCGCTCAGCTTACACCTGGCTCAGGAGACAACTTTTACTGCGAGAATTGTCTGCGCGACATCACGCTGATAAAGGCTCTTCGCAAGACAGGCCATGACATCACGATGATACCAATGTACCTTCCTCTTCAAAGGCAGGAAAAACTCTCAGGCGATACACCCCAGTTCTTCGGCGGCATAAACGTCTATCTCCAGCAAAAGCTTTCGCTCTTTAGAAAAACCCCGCGATGGATAGATTCTCTATTCGATTCGCCGAAACTGCTTTCATGGATAAGCAACAAAAGCTCCATGACAAGTTCAAAGAGCCTCGCCGAAACAACCATCTCAATGTTAAACGGTGAAAACGGTCACCAGCTAAAGGAGTTAAACCGCCTCATCGAATGGCTAAGCCAAAAACAAAACACTCCGGACATCGTCTGCCTTTCTAACATCCTCCTTGCCGGCCTTGCAAAACAGATCAAACAAAAACTAAACATTCCCATCGCCTGCATCCTGCAGGACGAGGACGGCTTTATCGATGCACTCGGAGAAGATTATTCAAAGCAAGCCTGGCAAATACTTTCCGACCGCGCAAATGACATCGATATCTTCATCGCGGTAAGCAAATATTTCGCAAACGAAATGACACAGCGTCTAAAGATCGACAAAAAAAAGCTCCACGTCATCTACACCGGCATCGACCCTGACAAGTTCGGCATCCCAGCCTCACCGCCGACGGCACCGACAATTGGCTTTCTTTCAAGGATGTGCTATGATAAAGGTCTGGATATCCTTGTAGATGCTTTTGCCCTCGTCAAAAAAAACGGAAATCTGAAAAACGCAAAGCTAAAGATTACCGGTGGAAAAACCAAAGCCGACATCGACTTCATAGAAAGAATCGAAAAAAAACTTGCCGCTCTGGATATCCTAAAAGACGTTGAATTTATCCCTGATTTTAACGAACAGACCCGAGCGGACTTCTTAAGCAGCATCTCCGTTCTGTCCGTCCCCGAGAAAAAACCCGTCGCTTACGGTTTATACGCCCTCGAATCTATGGCTTCTGCAGTACCGGTCATCCAGCCGGCAGCAGGCGTCTTTAACGAATTGATCGAGATCACCCGCGGAGGCATACTATATCAACCCAATACCCCCCAGGCCCTCGCAAATGCAATGATACCGTTATTGCTTGACCCGCAACGTACTTTTGAAATCGGGAAAAAGGCAAGAGAGGCAATAGTCAATAACTTTAACATAAACCAAACCGCCGAAAACATGGTACAGTTATATAAAGGTACGATTAAATAGACAGAGGTCATTATGATTGAACTGATAAACGTCTCAAAAAGCTACGACTCACCCACGGATGTCCATGAAAACGTCCTGACAGATATCGACCTAAAAGTCGAAAAGGGGAAATCCATCGCCATAGTCGGCCCTTCCGGAAGCGGCAAAAGCACACTCTTAAATCTTATCGGAGCCCTCGACCGCCCAACCTCCGGCAGCGTCATCATTGACGGAATTGACCTTGCCAGCCAGACAGATACACAACTTGCCGCGATCCGAAACAAACGCATCGGATTTGTTTTCCAGTTGCATCATCTCCTCGGCCAGTGCAGCGTACTTGAAAACATCTTGCTCCCCACATTAGCTGATAAAAGTTCGCAAACAACAGACTGCAAGCAAAGGGCGATAGACCTCCTCGAACAGGTGGACCTTAAAAACAGAATGCACTACAGACCATCTCAACTGTCCGGCGGACAACGCCAAAGGGTCGCCGTGGTAAGGGCGCTTATAAACAAACCTGACCTCCTCCTCGCCGATGAACCGACCGGCTCTCTCGACAGGGACAACTCGCAAAACATCGCCAAACTTCTCATTGACATGAACCGCACACAGAATGTAACACTTCTCGTTGTAACACATTCGAGACAACTTGCAGAGCACATGGGCGAAATGCTTATGCTGGCAAACGGAAAACTAAAATCCATGGTAGAGTAAAAAAAATGAGCCTTCTGCGACTAATTAAGAACAACTTATGCTTTTACCGCAGCATCAGCCTCGGCGTCTTCTTGGCCGTCGCCGTCGCGACCGCTGTCCTGACAGGCGCAATGCTCGTCGGAGATTCCATCAACCACAGCCTGAAAATGATCGCCGCATCTCGATTAGGCACCGCAGAATTTGCCCTCCAGACATACAATAAACCGTTCACCGAACAACTTGCGGGCAACCTCTCAAAAGAGTTAAGCACAAACTCTGCTGGGCTGCTGAAACTTAACGGACTCATATCGAACATCGACGGATCAAAGCGAGTAAGCCGCATAGAGATCATTGGCGTTGACGAACGTTTTTTCAATATCGGTTCGTCTCCCGACCTTTTCAAAAATAATACAGGCGTTATATTGAACACCTCCCTTGCCAAAAGACTTAGCATCGCAGATTCTGAGGAAGTCCTCCTCCGCATCGCTAAACCATCCGCCGTTTCAAGAGACATCCCCTTAACCCCGGATTCCGATCTGACTGTCACCCTGCGTGCAAACGTCATCGATATCGCAGACAAGGACCGCTTTGGGGATTTCAGCCTCTTATCCAATCACCTTGCTCCATTAAACGTCTTTGTTCCATTAAAACAGCTTCAGCAAAAGCTCGGCCTCGACGGGCAGATAAACACCGTCCTGATCGCCAACAATTCCTCGCTAAATATCACCCTCGAAAAAGTAAGCCTCGCATTAAAACAAACCGTAAAGCTTAATGACATGGGCCTGACCCTGAAAAACATCCGGGACGAATACATCGAACTGCAAAGCAAAAACATCTTCATTGAAGATACTATCGCTGCCGGCGCTTTCGCCTCGGGAAACGATTCCCATGGCATTTTAACCTACTTCGTAAACGAATTAAAACTCAACGACCGCTCAACACCGTATTCATTTGTATCAGCGATCCGAAGATCGAACAACAGCGATCTAATTCCCTATGACATGGCTGATAACGAGATAGTTATTAACCGCTGGCTCGCCGACGACCTCAATGCCAAAATAGGCCGCACCATAGAACTAAAGTATTTTGTCATGGGTTCCGGACGCAAGCTTCTCGAAAAAACCTCCTCCTTCACTGTTAAAGAAATCATGCCCATGCAAACCCCCGGAGTGAACGCCTCCCTGACCCCGAACTTTCCCGGCCTTGCCGACAAACAAAACTGTAGGGACTGGGACCCCGGCATCCCGATAGACCTCGGTAATATCCGCGACAAGGACGAGGACTACTGGGAAAAATACCGCGCTGCCCCAAAAGCCCTTATAACCTTATCCGCTGGAAAAAAAATCTGGGCAAACAGGTTCGGCACGATAACCGCTATACGCTACCCGCTCGACAGCAACTCTCTAAAAGACATCGAAGACGAGCTCTTAAACGCCATCGAACCGGCTTTTGCAGGACTCTATTTCCAACCCGTAAAACAACTCGCCCAGGCCGCCTATGAACAATCCACTGACTTCGGACAACTCTTCCTCGGTCTTAGCTTCTTCCTTATAATCTCAGCAGCCATTCTCCTTTCGCTCGTATTTACATTCGGCGTAGAAAGAAGATCGACCCAGATAGGCTTTCTCCTCGCCGCAGGCTTTACTGGCAAACAAATCAAAAGATTATTCTTCCTCGAAGCTGCCGTTCTGGCCGTTTTCGGCGCAGCCGCAGGTTCTGCCCTTGCGGTACTCTACACCAAAACAATGATCCTCGGCCTTAAAACGATCTGGCAGGACGCACTGGCAGGGGCTGTTATATACTTCCACGCTAACACTTCCACCATCATCACAGGCGCAACTGTAAGCATTGGCATCTCGTTCCTTGCCGTATGGTTATCGCTGCGAAAACACTTGCGCCGACCGGCAAGAGAACTCCTCTCTGGTAATACCGACACTATCTCGATGCGAAAAACAACTTCGCAGAGAAAAAAAAGTCTCTACACCTCAGCCGCATCCTTCGCCGCCGCCGTCATTCTTCTTTTCGCTTCCGCATCTGCCAAAGGCTCTGCCGCAGCTGCCGTCTTCTTCCTCTGCGGCGCCCTGATACTAACGGCCATCCTGTCACTGATACACTCACTGCTGATCGCTGCGGCAAGACCGTCACAAACTCCCATGCACTCTACTATGACCCTGGCCCTTAGAAACGCTTCCCGACGAAGTTCAAGATCACTCGCCGTGATAGGCCTGATATCTATCGGCTGTTTCCTGGTCATCGCCACCGGCGCAAACCGACACGACCCGACAACAGAAGCAAAACTAAGAAGCTCCGGCACCGGAGGTTTTTCCATCTACGTCGAAACTTCCATCCCGATACTAAACGACTTAAACACCCACTCACAACAAAAATTAACGGGCCTTGACAGAACTGTAAAATTCGTTCAAATGCGCGCAAACAACGGCGACGATGCAAGCTGCTTAAACCTAAATCGTGCACAAAGACCGAGACTCATCGGAGTTGATCCATTGGACATGACAGCCAGAAATGCCTTTACCTTTTTAAAAACTCTTGGCAAAGACAACGATCTGCACTGGAACGTTTTGAATATGAAGTTTCAGGAAAATGTAATTCCAGCCATCGCCGACTACGCAACAATAACATGGGCACTTGGAAAAAGCATCGGCGACGACATAGAATATATTGACGAACAGGGAAGAGGCTTTAAACTTCGTATCGCAGGGGTGCTTAAAGACTCTATTTTCCAGGGCAGCCTGCTGATCAACATTACCGAATTTGAAAAACGCTTCCCTTCACAGCAAGGCTACAAAGTCCTGCTCATCGATACCGATACGGCAAAAACGGACTTTGTAATGGATACTCTTTCGCAAAACCTCGCCGACTTTGCGATAGACATAACCCCCGCCGCCCAAAGACTCGCTCACTTTAAAACCGTAGAGCATACATATCTGTCGATCTTTCAGCTTCTCGGCGGACTGGCCCTTATCCTTGGCAGCGTAGGTCTCGGTCTGGTCGTACTGCTTAACGTCCTCGACCGAAGAGCCGAACTTGCAATGATCCGGGCTGTCGGTTTCAGCATAAAAACAATAAAGCTAACCATCTTCATCGAACACACCGCCCTTATGCTCGCAGGTCTTATTTGCGGCTGTATCTCAGCAGTTATCGCTGTCTTTCCCGTCATCGCCGCTTCTGCATCCCAAATACCTTTTCTCTCGCTTACGGCAATCATTTCTTGTATTGCCGCAAGCGCTCTGTTATGGATATACTTTGCAACTTCAACGGCTTTGAAAGGCCCTTTGCTGGATGCTCTAAGGAACGAATAGGATAATACGATTTTATGAAAAGATTTTTTATTACCAGGATCATACCACTTGTATTTGCTCTGGCTGCCGCGTTCTTTATTTACGAATGGCTTACCATGGCACCTGCCCAAGACATCGCCCTGCGCCTGCCCGGGAAAGACAATACTCCCCCGCCAGAGGCTCAGAGGCTCAGACCCACCGAACTAAAAGGAGAGCTTACCGTATACGATGGTACCCCTTCAGATCTGCCCGGCGCATGGCCAAGGTTCAGAGGAAAAAACTTCGACGCCATAAGCGATGAAAATATCCCCCTGGCAAAAACATGGCCGCCGACCGGTCCAAAGGTTCTCTGGTCTCTCGATCTCGGCGAAGGATACGCAGGCGCTGCCGTCCTTTCCGGCAGAGTCTATATTATAGATTATGACCGCGAAAACAAGCTTGACGCAATAAGGTGCCTTTCACTCGACAACGGCAATGATATCTGGCGATACACCTACCCCGTCAAGATAAAAAGAAATCACGGCATGAGCAGAACCGTACCAGCCGTAACTGATAAATACATCGTAACCATCGGGCCGAAATGCCACGTTACCTGCCTTGATTCTATTACCGGTGAGCTTTTGTGGTTTAAAGATATGACCAGAGAGTTTGGCACAAAGGTTCCCCCTTGGTACGCCGGCCAATGCCCTTTGATCGACAACGAAATGGCGATCCTCGCACCCAGTGGTGAAGTCTTGATGACAGCCATTGACTGCGCAACCGGCCAAACCGTATGGCAGACCCCCAATCCAAACGGTTGGAAGATGTCGCACTCCTCGATAATGCCCATGAACTTTAACGGACAGAAAATGTACCTCTACTGCGCAAGCGGCGCCGTGATCGCCGTTTCCGCAGATGACGGTACTGTACTGTGTGAAACTAAAAAATGGAAGATCAAGATTGCCACCATACCGTCGCCCCTGGTCGTAGGAAATGACAAAATATTCTTCTCCGGCGGATACAACTCTGGAAGCATGATGATGCAGCTAAAAAAAGAAAACGGCAAAATAATTCCCGTCGAACTTTTCAGGCTCGATCCTAAAGTCTTCGGCTCTGCGCAACACACACCTATACTTTTCAACAACCATATTTACGGTATTCGTCCCGATGAACAGCTCGTATGCCTTGACCTTAAAGGAAATACGATATGGACCAGCACCAGTGCCAATAAATTCGGACTCGGGCCATACATTATCGCCGATGGCGCGATTTATGTTCTGGACAACCACACAACCCTGACCCTCGTCAAAGCCTCACCAGATGCTTACCAACAGCTCGCTCGGGCAAATATCCTCGACGGACACGATTCATGGGCTCCGATGGCGATCGCGTCCGGCAGACTGATATTACGGGACCTTAAAAAAATGGTATGTCTCGATGTAGGCAGACCTTAGAACTCGTACCTGAATGTCTGGCATTGCAATCGAGGCCTTGATTTGGTACAATAAAGCGAACGTATTGAAGTGGAAACTGTGGGAGGTTCCTGTTATGAAAAAACGACAAACTTTTACAAATTCATCCCTGTTGATCGCGGCGGTCATCATCATCGCCATGATCGTCGCCATCGCCGCTGTCATCAATCTTGACGCTACCGGCAAAAAGGGAAACAGACTCTCCGAAGAGTTCAACTACAACATTGAAGACCTCGGAAAAGTTGACCCAGACCTTATACTCTACTCCGAAATCTTACCGCCGATCGATACCGGCCTTAACGCAACATCCGCCATTGTCGTCGATGACACAGGAAATATCTATATCACCGGCGACAACTCCATCAGCATCTTTAACCAAAACAAAGGTCGAATAAAACAGATCGGCCTGACCGAAAAACCTTACTGCCTTACTCTCTCCGGCAACAGGATATACATCGGACTTATAGATCACATAGAGATTTACTCTACCGACGGTGACAATATCGAAACCTGGCCGTGCCTCGGCGAACAGGCTGTCTTGACTTCTATCGCCGTGGATAAACACGATGTCTTCGTCGCAGACGCCGGAAACCGTATCGTTGTCCGATACGACAAAAACGGCAATATAATAAACCGCATCGGCAAAAAAGATCCCGATAGAAATATCCCCGGCTTTGTAATACCAAGCCCGTACTTTGATCTTGCCGTCGCCAAAGACGGCCTCTTAAGGGTCGTAAACCCCGGCAAACATCGTATCGAAGCATACACCCCCGACGGCGACCTCGAATTTTCATGGGGATTCCCATCATCGAACATCGAAGGCTTCTGCGGCTGCTGCAACCCGATAAACTTTGCGATACTACCCGACGAAAGTTTCGTAACCTGCGAAAAAGGCCTCATAAGAGTAAAGGTTTACGATCCCGAAGGTGCTTTCACCGGCGTCGTCGCAGGATCTGAACAACTTGCCGAAGGCCAAGCCGTCAGCCCGTGTTACATTCCGTCTAAGTGCCGCTCCGGCGGATTCGATATCGCCATCGATAGGAAAGGCAGGGTATTCGTTCTCGACACTATCAAAAACATCGTAAGGATTTTTGAAAAAAATGAAAAAACCGGATCTTAGAAAAAGAAGAGATTTTCTTGGATCGTCCCTTCGCTTTGCTGCGATGGGACTTTTCAGTTCGATGATCTTTGGCTCTGTCAGAAAAAATAAAAGGTTCATTCGTGAAAACAAGTGCGTCAATCGCGGAATTTGCAGCAGTTGTCAGATCTTTAGCAATTGTTCTCTTCCGCAGGCCCTGTCTGCAAAGAATGTATTAAAAAATACCTGAAAATGCAAAAAAACAAAAAAGAAACAATTAACAGAAGGCGGTTTTTAAAAGAAGCCTGCTTTGGTTCTTCCATCGCCGCTCTTTCGGGACTGGCTGCAGCGCTTTGGCCAAAAACATCCCGCGCAAAGACAGTCTGGCAGATCGATCCGGAAGTTTGCACCTCCTGTGGAAACTGCGCAACTTACTGCGTTCTTGAAGAGTCCGCCGTAAAATGCGTCCACGCCTACGTCATGTGCGGATACTGCGACCTTTGCACAGGCTATCTTCCTCCCGACCCGAAAGATATGGACACCGGCGCAGAAAACGAACTCTGCCCTACCGGCGCGATAAAACGTACTTTCGTCGAGGACCCCTACTACGAATACACCATCGACGAAAAACTCTGCATCGGCTGCGCAAAGTGCGTAAAAGGCTGCAACGCATTCGGCAACGGCTCGCTCTTTTTGCAGGTCCGACACGACCGATGCGTAAACTGCAACGAATGCGCCATCGCCGTCGCATGTCCCTCGCAGGCCTTCAAACGCGTACCCCTCGACAAACCGTACATCTTAAAAGGTGCAACAAACACACCATGACAACGCGACATGTAATTATCTTTGTTATCGCATTGCTTACACTTTTTTGCTGTAGTGCCTTAGGTGAAGAAAGGTTCCCTCCGCCTGACTTTGAAAGCGGCCACACAATGCCCGACACCGAAACACCTCAGCCGAAAAACATCCAGCAAGAATACGTCACACTGGGACTGCTGTTTACCGCGATGTCAATATCTGCATACCTGGCTTTGAAAAAACGAAACAGAAAAGCGATTTTTTCCCTGATGATATTCTCCATGCTCTATTTCGGCTTCTTTAGAAAAGGCTGTATCTGCCCCATAGGCTCTATCGGCAACGTCGCACTCTCGGCGTTTAGCAGCGATTACGCCATACCGCTGATCGCACTTGCCTTCTTTCTGCTTCCGCTTATCTTCACGATATTTTTCGGCAGGGTCTTTTGCTCCTCGGTTTGCCCATTAGGTGCCATCCAGGACCTGGTCCTCCTTAAACCATTATCAGTGCCCCGATGGCTGGAAAATGCGCTAAGGATATTCGCTTACCTCTACCTTGCCCTTGCAGTTCTTTTCGCAGCCACCGGCACTGCATTTATCATCTGCCGCTACGACCCCTTCATCGCGGTCTTTAGATTAGGCGGAAATTTAAACATGGTCATCCTTGGAATATGCCTGCTTCTTATTGGCATTTTCATCGGCCGCCCATACTGCCGTTTCCTCTGTCCATACTCCGTCATCCTCCGCCAGTTCTCACGCATATCGAGAAAAAAAGTCTCTATCACTCCCGACGATTGCATAAAGTGCAAGCTTTGTGAAGACGCCTGCCCCTTTGGTGCCATAGACAAACCTACTCAACCATGGCCTGATGGAAGCTACATAAAAGATAAAAAACTCCTTGCCCTGCTCATTGTCCTTGCACCTGTCCTTATATTTATCTCCGGATGGCTTCTTTCGGCTGCATCTGCCCCGCTTAGCCGTTCCCATCCGACCGTAAATCTCGCCCAAAGGATCTACCTCGAAGAAAACCTCACCTTCACCGATACCACCGACGCCAGTGACGCTTTCAGAGCCACTGGAAAAACCATAAGCACACTCTACAATGATGCCTCCGTGGTCAAAGAACAATTCTCTTTCGGCGGATGGTTCGCAGGAGCCTTTGTAGGGTTTATCCTCGCAGCAAAGCTTATCCGAAGCACTATCCGGTGGCGCAGAACCGAATACCTCGCAAACCCGGCAAGCTGCCTTGCATGCGGCAGATGCTTTAAGTACTGCCCAAGGGAACACGTACGTTTAAAAAAGAAAAACTCAGGAAACATCAATGTCGAATAACAATCAAAACAAACTAAGTCCGTGGCATCAAACTGCTCTCGCTATCGCCCTGATCTCGTCGATTGCAGCATGTATCATCGCAATAGCGCTTTCCATAAGCTATGTAAAGACAAATATCATTCAGCCAGAACGTGAAGAACAACTCGTTCGTCTAAAACAAATAATCATGGATCAGCCAGACAATCAACAGATCCTCGATTTTTTAAGAGAGCTCGACCTGGAATTCAGAGAGCAAAGAACTACTCGCATCGAATTCGCCAAAAAAGGAAATCTGCTGCTTATAATATCACTTGCCGTTTTCGCCTTAAGCTTTAAATGGGCATGTGAATTCAAAAAGAAACTCCCCGCCCCTGACAGCAAAACCAACGACCAGACCTGGCAACTCATTAACGCCTCATGGTCAAGACGCGCGATCACAGCCGGCGTAATCCTGCTTGCCTCTTTCGCCATATACAATCTTATTCAACCGGATATCGATTTCAACAAAGCCTCTCTTTCCGCAAAAACCGACACCGAAAAAAAACCTTCAACCCCGGCCTTTCCCACCTTCGAAGAATTCAATAAGAATTGGCCCGCCTTCAGGGGCCCGCAGGGAAACGGCATAAGCCCCCACGCAAATATCCCCACAGGTTTTAATACAGAAACCAAAGAAGGCATACTATGGAAAGCAAAAGTCCTGCTCCCCGGATTCAACTCACCAATAGTATGGGGCGACCGTGTATTTCTCTCAGGCGCAGATGAAAATCGCCGGCAAATATACTGCTTCGACGCTAACTCCGGCAAACTGTTATGGACCGGAGACCTTTCAAACCTGCCCGGAGCTTCCGAACCGCCTGACGTCATGGAAGACACAGGATTTGCAGCATCAACCATGACTACCGACGGAATAAACGTTTACGTTATCTTCGCCAGCGGCCACATCGGCGCTTTCAGCTTCGACGGAAAAAAGGTATGGGCACGCTACCTGAAAACACCCGACAGCGCCTATGGCTACGCATCGTCATTGACAATGTATCAAAACCTCGTCATCGTTCAATATGACCAGGGCGCAGCCGATGACGGACTATCCAAAATGATCGCTATCGACGGCCCAACCGGCCGGACCGCATGGGAAACAAAACGTCTCGTCGCAAACTCATGGACCTCACCGATCGTTGCAAAGGCCGACAACAACTTCCAGCTTATCACCGCCGCGGACCCATGGGTAATATCCTATGACCCCGCCACAGGCAAACAACTCTGGCAGGTTGACTGCCTTGGAACCGATGCCGCACCATCTCCGATCTACTCTAATGGACTTATCTTTGTCATAAAACCGTCCTCCGAACTTATCGCCATCCTGCCCGATGGACAAGGCGATATAACAGAAACTGCAATAGCGTGGACCGCCGACGAAGGCATCGGCGATATTTGCAGCCCCGTTTCAAACGGCAGCGAGGTCTTTACTTTGACCACTGGAGGGACGCTAACCTGCTTTAACTTAACTGACGGGAAAAAACTCTGGGAAAAAGAATTCGACGGCGAATTCAACGCCTCACCGAGCATTGTTGCAGACAACCTTTTCCTGTTAAGCATCAAAGGAAACATGATCGTCGTCAAAGCCTCGCCTAATTTCCGGGAAATTCGACGTTCAAAGATCGACGATAAGATCTATGCCTCTCCCGCCTTCTCCGACGGTAAGATATTTATAAGGTCTCTTGAAAACCTATACTGTATAGGAGCCGTAAACCGATGACCGACATCGACCTGACATTCATCGATAACTGCGTATCCCAACTCGGTAAAACGCCCGACAAGGTACTGCCCATCTTACAAGCCGTCCAGCAGCATTACGGATATCTCCCGCAGCAGGCACTTGAAAAAGTTTGCAAGATTACCGAGATAACACCGGCCTCGATCACTGGAATCTCAACCTTCTACGATCAGTTCCGACATCTACCCGCCGGAAAACATACAATAAGAATATGCGTTGGAACCGCCTGCTATGTAAAAGGCGCGCCTCAGATATACGACGCATTCAAAAGTTACCTTAACATCGACAAAGATAATGACACCGACGAAAAGGGCCTCTTTACACTCGAAAAAGTCGCCTGCCTCGGTTGCTGCACACTTGCCCCTGCCGTTCAGATAGGAGAAGTAACCTATGGCCACCTCACTTTCGACACTGTCTCTAATGTCATCGAAGACTTCCTTCTCCACGAAAAACAAAAAGCAAAACAACAAAAACCCTCAAAAGGCAAAAAAACCGCTCCGCAAGGTGAAATTCGTATCGGCTTAGGTTCCTGCTGCGTCGCTCGCGGAAGCGGAAAACTCCTAAAAGCCATCCGCCAGACGCTGGACGAAACAGGTATAGAAGCCGTAGTAAAACACGTAGGCTGTGTAGGAATGTGCTACCAGACTCCCCTGCTCGAAATAGTAACCGGCGACGACAATTCATCATTATATACAAAGGTAAACCCAGAAGACGCAAAACCTATAATCTTAAAACACTTTAAAGCGCCAGGCATGATAAAGAAAGTGTCAAACGCCGTATCGTCAACCCTCGATAAAATCCTAACCGACAAGATCGCCGAACCCGTAAAACGCTACCCCACCGACGTAAGGGATCCGGTGATATCTACGTTCCTCGACAAACAAAAACACCTGGCGACCGAACACTACGGCCATATCTCACCGACAGACATCGACGAATACATCGAAAACGACGGATTTGCTGCACTTAAAAGATGCGTAAACAAATTAAAACCGCAAGATATAATAGACGAGATCAAAACCGCCCGCCTCCGCGGTAGAGGAGGTGCAGGCTTTCCTTCACACTTGAAATGGTCCGCCGTATATAACCAGGATTCGGAAACAAAGTTCATCGTCTGTAATGGCGACGAAGGGGACCCCGGCGCATTCATGGACAGGATGCTCATGGAGTCATACCCATACCGCATCATCGAAGGACTCACTATCGCAGCCTACACCGTAGGCGCAAACCAGGGATACTTTTATATCCGTGCCGAATATCCCCTTGCCATCGAACGCATGACCGAAGCTATTGAAAACTGCAGGGTAAAAGACTTCCTCGGCAAAAACATCTTAGCCGGCTCCTTTTCTCTCGACGTAAAGATCATCGCTGGCGCTGGCGCATTTGTCTGCGGAGAAGAAACAGCACTGCTTGCAAGCATCGAGGGCAAACGCGGAATGCCCCGCCTAAGACCTCCCTACCCGGCACAGTCCGGCCTGTGGGGGAAACCTACCCTTATCAACAACGTCGAAACATATTCGCTTGTTCCGTGGATCATACGCAACTCAGGCCGGGCTTTCGCGAAACTCGGCTCACAAAAAAGCACCGGCACAAAGGTCTTCTCTCTCGCAGGCAAAGTTGCCCGAGGAGGACTCATCGAAGTACCCATGGGCATCTCAGTAAAACAGATCGTCGAAGAGATTGGCGATGGTATCGGTTCCGGCCTTGCCTTCAAAGCCGTCCAGATCGGAGGCCCTTCAGGCGGCTGTCTCCCGGCAAAACTTTCAGATACACCCGTTGACTATGAATCCCTCACTACCGCAGGGGCGATCATGGGCTCCGGCGGCCTCGTCGTCCTCGATGAATCCGACTGTATGGTTGACATAGCAAGATACTTCCTCGAATTCACGCAAAACCAGTCCTGCGGCCGATGTACATTCTGCCGCATCGGAACCCGACGAATGCTCGACATCCTCGAAAGACTTTGCCAAGGAACCGGCAAAGACGACGACATCGACAAACTCGAAGAACTCGCCATGATGGTAAAACAAACCAGTCTGTGCGGACTTGGGAAAACAGCACCGAATCCCGTTCTTTCGACGATCAAATATTTCCGCGACGAATACCAGGCACACATCGAAAAAAAATGCCCCGCCGGAAGATGCACCGCCCTGATAACATACTCCGTAACTGACGATTGTATCGGCTGCACCCTATGCGCTCAGCACTGCCCCGTTGACGCTATACCGATAAGCCCCTACAGCAAACATGAGATCGACGCCGAAACATGTATCCGCTGCGATACCTGTCGAAAAATATGTCCTGAAAACGCTATCAAGGTCGAATAAATGATAACCCTAACTATAGACGATCAAAAAGTACAGGTTCCCGAAGGATCGACCATCCTCGATGCTGCAAACAAGCTCGGTATTGAGATACCCACCCTGTGCTTCTTAAAAGACTTCGCCCCCTCGACAAGCTGCATGGTCTGCGTCGTCAAGGTAAACGACTCTGATATACTCATCCCGTCATGCGCAACGTTGGCTCTCGAATCGATGAAAGTGCAAAGCAGCACTGACCAGGTCCTAAAGGCCAGAAAAACCGCCGTCGAATTATTATTAAGTGACCACGTCGGCGACTGCCTCGGTCCCTGTCACGTCACCTGCCCTGCAAAAATGAACATTCCCCTGATGATCCGGCAGATAATCGAAGGCAAATTTGCCGATGCGGTAAAAACCGTAAAAAAAGATATCGCATTACCCGCGGTTCTCGGACGAATATGTCCGGCTCCATGCGAAAAAGTCTGCCGACGCTCAAAAGCAGACGCTCCCGTTTCGATATGCCTCTTGAAACGCTTCGTCGCCGATACCGACATCGACTCATCTGAACCTTACTCACCTGACATTGCCCCCTCTACCGGCAAACACGTTGCCGTCATAGGCGCAGGCCCGGCCGGACTCTCCGCCGCCTACTATCTCGCTCAAAAGGGGCACAACTGCACCGTCTTCGACGATCACGAAAAACCCGGCGGAATGCTACGCTACGGAGTTGACCCGAAAAAGCTGCCGCACAACATCCTCGATGCCGAGATCGGCCTTATACTTAACCAGAACATTACATTTACAAACAACATCCGCATCTCCCGTGACATCTCCATCGAAGACTTAAGAAAAGATTTCGACGCCCTGTTCATCGCAACCGGCGCCCTCTCGCAGGACCAGGCCGAACTCCTCGGCCTTAAACTGTCCCCAAAAGGCACAGTAGAAGTAAACTCCGACACATACCAGACAGAGCGCCCCAAAACCTTCGCAGGCGGAAACGCAATAACTAAAACACGCCTTGCCGTTCGCTCCGTCGCCCAAGGCAAACAAGCCGCCAATTCCATCCACCGCTTCCTCTCAAATAAACTAAAGACAGACACTATTTTAAAAGAATTCAACCATCGAATGAAAAAACTACTCGAAGGCGAAATAGAAATATTCACCGCATCAGCTGGCAAGACACAGCGTTTAGAACCATCACACCTGGACGCGGGCTTTACCGTAAGCGAGGCCCAAAGCGAATCTTCCCGCTGCCTTCACTGCGACTGTAGAAAAGTCGCCTCATGCAAACTAAAAAATGCTGCACAACAATTTCAAGCCAGGTCAAACCGCTTCGCCGCACCCCGAAAACACTTCACTCAGTACTCCGATCACCCCGATATCATATACGAACCCGGAAAGTGTATCGATTGCGGCCTGTGTATACAAACTGCCCAAAAACAAAAAGAAGAACTCGGCCTGACCTTCATTGGCAGAGGCTTCGACGTCAAAGTCTC
>CBDUSK010000003.1:0-18313 GCA_965369915.1 uncultured Phycisphaerae bacterium | reverse complement strand
AGCCGATGATCGAAAGTTTCGAAGTCGCAGCATTTACCGCATCGGTCACAGGGCGCCTGGGCGGTGTTCTGTTCATCGAGCCAGTCATAAACTTCGGCGACGGCATGGAGGATCTTACTTTTCATCTTCCCACCATTTTTTTTGTTTTCTCAGCTTTTTTATCTGTTTAAAGGTGTAAAGGTTTCCGCGGTTAACGCCCGGGCACTTCAAGGCTGCGGAGTTCCAGGCGGAAGGGCTGGTGAGGTTCGAAGACCAGAAAGGCCAGGTCCTGCACTGGTTCGGGCGAACGGAATAGACGGCACAACCCTTGATGCCGTTAACATTAGAAAGAAATATACAGTTCTTGCTCGCCGGGTCCTCGATAATACTCGTGCGGGTTATCAGGCGAGTAAGATATTTTTCACGAAGTTTCTCGACAGATAGATCGAGGTGCTCGGCAAGTAATTCGATCTCGGGGGCAGTTATCCAGATAAAGCCTTCATCGGGTCCGGCGCAACAGTTGCCGCACTGCCGGCACTCAAAATGCAGCCCCCCGATATACCATGGTGTTTTTTTCTCAGGCATCAGATCACCACTTCAGGACAGCGCCGGTGTCTGCACTGGTCGCCATCGAAGCGTATTTGGCGAGGCAGCCTTTTGTGATCTTCGCCGGTTTTGGCTTCCAGCTCTTTTTTCGCTCGTTGAGTTCTGCGTCAGTGAGTTTTACCTGGATCTTATTGTCGGGGATGTCGATCTCGACGATATCACCGTCTTTAAGGAGGCCGATCGGCCCGCCAAGGGCAGCTTCGGGACTGACATGCCCGATGCAGGCTCCGCGAGTGCCGCCTGAGAATCTTCCGTCGGTTATAAGAGCAACCGATTCACCGAGTCCTGCACCAACGATATAACTTGTAGGACTGAGCATTTCCTGCATACCCGGGCCTCCTTTGGGGCCTTCGTAGCGGATTATTACTACGTCGCCGGCTTTGACCTTACCTGCAAGGATACCGTCACAAGCGTCTTCCTGGCTTTCGAAGATAACGGCCGGGCCCGAATGTGTCAGCATTGCTTTAGCAACACCTGCACTTTTAACCACACAGCCATCGGGGGCCAGATTGCCGCGAAGGATGGCAAGGCCGCCGGTCTTTGAGTAAGCATTATCGAGCGTATGTATGCAGTCGGTATTTTTGATATCGGCATCGGCGATCCTTTCGCCAAGCGTCATTTCGCTTACGGTCATGCAGCCGGTATCGAGCAGGCCGTCAATTTTGCTTATCTCTTTGAGTATGGCGCTGATGCCGCCTGCGGCATCGACATCCTCCATGTGCCATGCGCTCGAGGGAGAGACTTTGCAGATATTCGGGCACTTGCGTGAAATCTCATTTATCCGTTCGAGGTCATATTCGATGCCTGCCTCGTTAGCCAAAGCCAGTGTATGGAGAACGGTATTGGTCGAGCCGCCCATAGCCATGTCCAGGATAAAAGCATTGTCGATGGATCTTTTAGTAACGATATCCAGGGGCTTGATATCCTTTTCTACAAGAGATACGATCCTGGTTCCGGCGGCTTTGTAGAGGTTCTGTCGTTTTGGGTCGACGGCAAGAATTGTTCCGTTGCCGGGCAGGGCCAGGCCTACCGCCTCGCACAGGCAGTTCATGCTGTTCGCGGTGAACATGCCCGAGCAGCTGCCTTGGCCTGGGCAGCCGATGCGTTCGAGTTCTTTTAGCCCGGCCTCGTCGATCTTTCCTGCGTTAAACTGTGCTATGCCTTCGAAAATACTGATAAGGTCGACAATACGCCCGTCTTTTGTTTTGCCGGCTGCCATGGGCCCGCCCGAGACGAATATGGTCGGGATGTTGAGTCTCACCGCAGCCATGAGCATTCCGGGGATGATCTTGTCACAGTTTGGGATGCAGACAAGTCCATCGAAACAATGCGCGCGAACCATGGTCTCAACGGTATCGGCAACGATCTCCCGCGAAGCCAGGGAGTATTTCATGCCGGTATGTCCCATCGCGATACCGTCACAAATAGCGAGCGTGTTAAACTCAAACGGAACGGCACCAGCCCCGCGAATCGCTTCCTTTACCGTCTGTGCAACCTTGTTGAGGTGCACGTGGCCGGGGACGACCTCGCAATAGCTGTTCGCCACAGCGATGAACGGCTTGTTAATATCTTCGTCATTCAGCCCGCAAGCCCGCAGTAAAGCCCTGTGCGGAGCTCGCTGAAAACCCTTTTTAACAGTATCACTTCTCATGTCCAGGCTCCTAAAAATCCCAATCGTTACAGCAGTTGGACAATTGCTGTATTTTTCTCAAAATAACGGTAATAATCCAGAGCAGGCATTATAACCATCAGAAATGGCCGCATAAACGTTAAAATCTAAAAAAATATTAAATCACCCCCTAATAAAGGATTGCCAACGTTTTAAACATCGGATATAATTTTAGTTTGTGTTTAAAATCTGTCAACGTTGCCATTGAGAAGGAGAAATAAATGTTTGGGAAAATAATTATCAGGTTAAGCATCGTTGTTGTTCTTTCGGTAATCTTCGCGGGTTGCGGCCCTGAGGCAGGTACTGCCAGGTCAAGATTGGGTTCCAAAGCCGATCTCTCACTAACTTTTTCTGTCGGGGACAGGACTATGTACAAAGTCGCCGTCAAAGGGATAAAGGACTTCAAATTCGAACAGCCGTCGCTGGGAAAGCTAAAAGAAGAACAGACCGGCTCAGCCATCGAGCTTAAATTCCTTCAGGAAATAGAAAGCGTCGATAACAATGGAAACGCCGTAGCCAGGATCACGGTCAAAGGCCTTAAGTATCTCGTGAAAAATAAAAGCGGAGTAGTGCTTGATTACGACAGCGAAAGTGAATCCGGAAAGAAACACTACCTTTCTAAACTCCTCGGCAAAAGCTACAAGATCAAGCTCAACCGCGACGGAGGAGTTCAGGTCGTAGACGCCTCTGCGATACGAAAGGTCTCGGCAGAAAAGATCATCAAGAACTTTTTAAGCGAACCGAGGATAGTAAAGCGTCATGAGATATTGTCTCTTCCGAAGGCGCCCGGCCAAAGCAGATTAAAAGAAGGTAACAGCTGGAGCCGAATTAAGGCATCTCCGCCCGGACTGCTTTCGCCGAAAACCTTCGAAAAAGTTTATACCCTCAGGGATGTAAGTAAAAACAATATTGCGATCGTGAAGATGGAAGCTGTTCCCACCAGTAAAGCCCCGGAAGACGCTCCGACAGGCGACCAGGGTATGGGAGTCTTTGCAAAGATGTTCGACTCCGAGGAGAACTTCACCGGACAGATGGTGCTCGACCTCAATACCGGCAAGGTACAGAAATATAACGAAGAGCTTGCAGCTTCCTATGTCGCTGCAGAATCTTCAAGAGAACAGGTAAAAGGCAAGGGCCCAGATGTTCTTACGATGGGCTTTACACATGCAGTAAGCCTGGAGATGATCGAATAGTATTTTCAATACAAGCTGTGGGACCAGGTTCCTGAGACAAGTTTTATAGAAAGGTTCTGACCTTGCGAACGATTATTCGACTGACCGGTCTTATCACCCTTTTCGCCCTGGCGGGCTGCCAAGTTGGCCCAAAGGAATTTTTCGTAGTTGACTTCAAGGAAAATTCCGCGCTCAGATACCAACTTGTTTCCGAAAGAGATATAGAGCTGAACCTCGGCGAAGCTAAAACAACAAAAAAATCCCGCAAGCAAAAAACGCAGAAGATGTCCGAAAAACTCGAGCTGGTGATAGCCTACAGGCCCATAAAGATCGATCCTTACGGGCTGACGACGATCGAGGCTACGTGCGAATCTGTCGAGGTAACACGCAGATCTTTTACCGGCAAAAAAACAACATCCGATGCGGTAAGAAGTCTTCGCGGAAAAACTTATACTTTTAAAATTACGCCGAGCGGAAAATTCGAAGATTATGCAAATCTGCAGGACGTTGTCAGGGAACTCGGCAAAAAAGCCTTCACACAAAAAGTCGGTAAGCAGGGAAGAGTAAAGGACCCGGACATGATATCCGATTTTGTGGCTTTACAGTGGTACTTCTGGGATTCGGCGGCGACTATCGAAAAGCCGATCGAAGGAGCAGAGGTCGGCCAAAGTTGGAAAGCCCTGCAGTTTATTCCTTTGCCGATGCCCAGAGCGACGGTGAGGGAAACAACATACAAGCTTTCCGAGATCAAGAAGACACCGGACGGTCGCCAGGCGGTGATAACCAGTTCTTATGCGCTGAGTGACCAACGGGTGAAAAATTGGCCAAAGCCTTACTCGGGAAGGTTTCGGATGAAAGGTATGTTCGGCTTTTTGAGAAATTACAGGATGAAATCACTCAGCGGGACAGGTACACAGATATTCAACCTCGATACCGGGCAGGTAGAAAGCGAACAACAGCAATACCGGCTCGATATCGAAGCTAATTTTTTGATGCCTCTGGGCGATACCAAGCCAAAGCTGATCATTCAGCAGAAATTGGAAGTTCAGCTTCTCGATCAATAACTATTGGAGGTCAAGCTGTTGAAATGGAAAAATCTCTGGGCACCGTGGCGAATCAAATACATAAAGGCCCTGAGTGAAGATCACGGGTGCTTTATCTGCAACTATCTGAAAAATACCGGGCAGGACAGGGAAAATTTTGTTCTCTGGCGGACAGAGAACAGCATCGTCGTCTTTAACCGGTATCCATACAATAACGGTCACCTGCTTATCGCTCCGGCAAGGCACATCCCGGATATGGAAAGTGCAACAGAGGCCGAACTGCTGGAATTAACCAAGCTGACCCGGGACTGTCAGAAGGTACTCACGGCGGCGATAGCCCCTGGCGGTTTTAACGTCGGAATGAATTTCGGCAGATGCGCCGGTGCAGGACTGCCCGGGCATATGCATGTCCATATAGTTCCAAGGTGGGACGGTGATACGAATTTCATGCACGTATGCAGCGACACGGATGTAATCAGCCAGAGTTTCACGGAACTGTACGATGAACTTAAGGAAATAAGTTTAAAAGAAAATCTTCCAGATATATAAGCATGTCCGATCAATTCACCTGTTATGCGGTAAGTGAAAGCACCAGTCGCCGGCGGCGATTCGCAGAGTCTCCTCATCCGTACCGGTCGGCGTTTGAAAGGGACCGGGACCGGATAATGCATTCATCGGCATTTCGACTTCTCGAGGGCAAAACGCAGGTCTTCACGCCGGGGGTAAACGACCATTATCGAACCCGGCTTACCCACAGCATCGAGGTCGCACAGATCGGCAGGACGGTCGCCAAGGTGCTGAATCTTAACGAAAGCCTCACCGAAGCGATATGCCTCGGACACGATCTCGGTCACAGCCCCTTCGGACATAGCGGGGAAATGGTTCTGAACACACTGATGAGCAGGTTCGGCGGATTCGAACATAACCGCCAGACACTCAGGATAGTCGATCTGTTGGAGCATCCTTATCCGGACTTTACAGGTCTGAACCTTATGTATGAAACCAGGCTCGGATTTGCCCGGCACCAGAGTCCCTATGACAGATCTGCAGTTGATGATTTTGACGAACCGAACTGCTCGCTCGAAGGACAGGTCGCCGATATCGCAGACCGCATCGCATATAACTGTCACGACCTTGAAGACGGATTGCGGGCGGGACTTGTCAGCGAAGATATGCTGAAGAGCTTAAAACTGTTCGCCGAAGCGCAGGACAAGATAAACGCAAAAGCTATCGAACAGACGTCCGTGCGGAGAATAAGAACGGTAAAAACCATAATAGATAACCTGGTAAGCGACTGTCTTAAGGCCAGCAAAGAATCTCTCTACCATAGCGAAATAAATTCCCCCGAACAGGTCTATACCGCCCCCGGGTCCTTGATAGTATTAAGCCGAAACGGGCAAGCCAAGTTGGCCCGACTCGAAAAGTTTTTGCTGGATAATATGTATATGCATCCGGAACTAATCAAAACGTCGGAGCAGACCGAAACATGGCTGAGGGATCTGTTCAAAAAGCTCTGTGGAAAGCCCGAACTAATGCCTCAGCACTACCAGCAGTTGATATCGGCTGATGGGCTCGAGCGGACGGTGTGTGATTATATCGCGGGAATGACAGACAGATTCTGTATAAGTATTCTAAGAGAGATTTGACTTCCGGATTTATTCAGCTATTGTATTGCAGATAATATCTGATAAAAATTTTTAATTAATAATATTGCCATGAAAAGACTTCTGACATCATGTTTCGGGCTGGGATATTTGCCGATAGCACCGGGCACGTGGGGTTCTATGCCGGTTGCCGCGGTTTTTGGGCTGATGTGTTACCATGGTGTATCGGTCATCACGGTATCAGTTGTGATGGGCGTTATCGTACTGGCAGGGTCAATAATATGCGTTTTGCTCGGTCCTGAAGTGATAGAGGCCACGGCAAAGAAGGACCCGTCCGAAGTGGTAGCCGACGAAGCTGCCGGTCAGGCGGTCGCGTTCATCGGCGCCTGTGCCGCAGGCGCAGACGCTGCGGTGATCGTTACCACAGCGGGATTTTTGTTGTTTAGACTGTTCGACATCCTAAAGCCGTTTCCCTGCCGCAGACTTGAAAAACTGCCGAAGGGTTTTGGGATTCTCGCCGATGACCTGATGGCGGGAGTATATGCAGCAATAGTCCTGCAGACAGGTATAAGATTTTGGCTCACTGGGTAAGTTCAGGATAGACCATGACATCAGAATATTCTGTTGAAGTATGTAAAGAGCTTAAGGGCCGGTTCGGTACGGCGTTGCTGCATCGGCCGATGCGGATCGAGCGTTTCGATCCGGGTACGGAGTTGATATACAATGCCACGGGGGTGGCACCGGCAAACAAAGGCAGGGTCCATCTGACCGTTGAAAAGTTTGTGGGGGGAGGATTTGCCGGCCAGGTCTACAAGGTAAAAATTATTGATATCGAAACCCCCGACGGCAGTATCGGCGGGCTCGAGGTCGACAGCATTTACGCAATGAAGATACTTATACCCCCTTCCCGTTTTTCAGAAATGTTCCGCAACCTGGTTTATGGGATCGGTTTCCAGGGAGGATTTCAGCTCCAGAGTAATCCGGCCGCGGTAAGAACAGGTGCGATATGGCAGAAATTTATCCGACGGGCAGCCAGGATAAGATTCAATAACGAAAGAACCGTCAACGATATCCACGCTACTTTCATCGACGATAAACTCGGAAGCTGCGGCGAATTAAGCGACTGGGTCGAGGGCAGAACGTGGCGCCTGGAAGTCGATGACCATCTCGATGCCCTGAAACTGTGGCGAAGGGGAAAAAATATCAACCCGGACCTGCTTGGTTCGGCGGAATACCGGGCAAAATTTCAGTTCATGCACGAATTTGTCAAGCTTTTGCACGATATCGGGGCATATGAATTCGCCAGACAGTACGAATGGTCGACGTGCAAAAGTCAGCCGAACTGTCTGAAACGTCAGGGAACAGACGACGACCCCAAAGAGGGTCTTGTCGCAGTGGATTTCCGGGCGGGGCTTGCACTTTTGCCGTTTCTTCCGATGAGTCCGGCCGATCTTAAGCTGATCGTCAGCGGTATCAGTCGCGGCTCTTTAGTTCAGTTCGACCGGGGCGACATACACAAACTGGAAGGATTCGTAGAGGAACATTCCGATCAGTTCGCGGATATTGCCGGACTGCTCGACGAGCTTAAGGCCTCCGAAAAGATCTATCGCGACTCGGTGCCTGATATTACGCACAATCATATCCATCTGTTGTATGACAGAAAATTATGGTCGAGGATATTCGACAGCGCTGTCACCGGCTGGCGCATATGTAATCTCCTCGATGAGCGAGCAGAGCAGACCCTGCGAAAATGCCGAACTTCGACGATAGTATTTTACCTGCTCGGGATGATACCGTTTTTAGGAAAGTTACTGCGGAAGATCTGGGGACACAAAGGCTGGCGGGACCATTACTTCGATATGATGATGAACTGGGGTTACCTCATACGTTCGATCAAGGCAAGAGCGGCAGAGAAGGTTATAACCTGGCACCGCGCGGGAAGAGTCGATGAAGAAAACGCTATGAAGGTTGCAGGTTCCGTGCAGTTGTTCCTGTGCCATCTGCCGTTGTCGATCCTGCCGGTGGGACTTCACAAATTCATCACGGACAGTCAGTTCAGAAAGGAAAAGTTTGTTTATATATTCGTTCGGCCCGTGCGATTGTACTTTAATGCAGACCTGCGGGAACAATGGCTTCGAGAGATGGTAACCCAGGGTCAAAAAAAACACCTTCTTACTGACGAAGACGCCGATGTAATTCTTTCGCAGATCAACGAGCCTTTTATACAAAAGTATCTAAAGAGCCTGGCTGTTCATGTATGTACCCTGCCGGTAACGCAAATCGTATCGTTTGCTATTGCCGGAGTATACTGGTTTTTACATCGAGAGGACCCAAATGCATGGAAAATTGGTCTTGGAATCATAGCGTTGTTCCAGGTAGTACCGATCTCGCCAGGTTCGCTGGTGCGGGGCTTTTATGTACTATACCTGGTCGTCAAAGAACGGGATTTTAAGAATTATAACATCGCGGTGTTTTTAGGTTTTTTCAAATATGTAGGTTATCTTGCCTTTCCGATCCAGATGGCCAATCATTATCCGGCCCTTGCCCGTTTCATGGCTGCTCATTGGGCAACCGAAGCGGTGCATATCGTTCCGGTATTCGGCGAAAGAGGCGCATTGCTGGAACACTGGGTGTTCTGTCTGTTCTATAACTGGCCTTTGACTTTGCGGCGAAGGATACTCAAGCGGATGAAGATGCGGCAAGACCTTGCTCCGAGATACTGGCACGCGGGTCTTTGCGCGGTTATCGGAGCCGGGATCTTTGGAATGATCGATTTAATTTACTTTCAGAAAGTCGGTTATCTGCCCGCTTCGGGGGGACTGTGGTGGCTTAGTTTTCTTTTGCCGCTGACCCTGGGTGCGGTAGTAACCTTAGGCTGCGGAGGGGCCGGATTTTTCAGGCGCATTGCCGCCGCGGCTTGCTGCGGCGCGGCAACCGGGCTAATTTATACGGTCGTCACAGCCGTAGAGGGCTTTGGTGCCGGGATCAGGGCGGGTGAACTTGTCACGGCTTTTCTGTGGCGGGTGTTTGTCTTTTTGATCTTCTCGACCATCGGAGCAATGATCACGGAACTTCGGCTGCCGGACCCGGAACTAAGATAGGGCAAAAGCCCCGGCGATATAACTGCTTGCGAAACCGGAATTTACCCGATAAAAACCTGGCGGACCGTAAAAATCAGCTTTTTCGGTTAATAATCACAGCCACTGGTTTTTTTAGGCCCCGGGCAAAGTTTATCCCTTGCCAAAAAGCCTGGTTTATGCGAAAATGCCCGCGCGTCTGAATTTATCTTTCGGAGTTTAAAAGAGAAATGACAAACAGTTTCAATTCACTTTGTGACGATTTTTATGTTGATATGCACGTAAACACCAAGCTTGACCTGCCCAGCGAACGGGATACGGTGCTGACATTCTTCGAACGCATCCGCAAACAGTTTCCGATGATGAATAATTTCTACCGAAGAGACAACGGAGACTTTTGCCTGGAACAGTGCCGTGAAGGTGAAAAATATCGCTGGGTCATGCTCGAACTGGACAGGATCTGTGCGGGCTGTGCGAATCCTGCTGATATGGAAGAAGCTTACTCGGTACAACGGCTGGTGCTGGAGCTTGCTCCTTATATGCTTGGCGTAAGTAACCTCGATATCGATTCTCTGGATGTTACTTTTTCCATGGACTTCGATTACCGTGGGAATCATAACGAGGTAATCGCCGATGCGCTTTTTGCAACGAGCGCTTTTAACTCATTTTTGGAACTGCCTTTGGCCAGGTGTGCCGGCTTGAACCCGACGGCGGTGTTCACGCTCGATAAAGACTGCTTCATGCAGGCCAGAATATCCGTCGAGTCGCGAACAGGTATCTACGAGGTAAGAAACGGCAAATTCAAAGAAGATGAACCGATCAGCCTGTATTTCACCATTCGTCAGCAGGGAAAATGTCGTGAACATTTTGACGCGTTAAGTTCCTTCGACCGGCAATGCCGTATAGCAGAAGAGCTGATGGCCGAAAAGATAATCCCGAATTTCGTCGGCCCGCTGACTAATGCCATTGCCCAGAGAAGATAAAAGAACAAAATAGAAAAATCAAAAAAAGGAATTTTAAATGGCAATTGTAGCACCGATAAGTAAATATAAAAAGAATACGTTGAAGATCGCTATAGTTGTACTGATAGGTCTGGCGATCTATTGTGTCTATGACGGATACTATAATCAGAAGTTTATAGAAAAGAACACTGACGAAGGCACACCGAACAGCACTTTGGTTTTTAACAGAAAAGCTCCGCCTTTTATGGTCGGGGTCGCGGTTTTAGTAGGAATTCGGCTGTTCCTTATAAGGAATAAAAAAGTGACAGCAGATGACCAGGATATTGTCACCTGCACACAGACGATCGCCTATGATTCGATCGAGCAGATCGACAAAACACATTTCGATTCGAAAGGGTATTTTGTCGTTACATACAAAAATGAGCAAGGGGATAATTCGCAGTTGAAGCTTAGTGACAGGACTTATGACAATCTGCCGGCAGTTCTGGAAGTGCTTATCTCCAGGATCAGCTAAAACCTTCCGCCAGGAAACCCGGAATTTTATGAAAAAAATTTGACGGATAATAGATATTGGTTTGCCCCAAGAGAGTAAGTCATTGGAAACAGAACTATAACTTTTGACTGGAAAGGTCTTAAAAACAAATGAATTGTTGTGTTGTCGGATTACAGTGGGGAGATGAAGGCAAGGGTAAAGTCGTGGATATCCTTGCAGAAAACAGTGATATTGTCGTCCGTTACAGCGGCGGTGCAAACGCCGGCCATACGGTCGTGGCAGGTGATGAAAAATTTGCTCTTCATATCATGCCCAGCGGCGCGATCCGCAAGGGGAAAACATGCGTAATAGCCAATGGCGTAGTTGTAGATCCGGCAATACTTATAGACGAGATCGACAAGCTGAACCAAAAAGGCATCAGCATTAAAGACAGACTGCTCATAAGTGAGAGTGCACATGTCGTACTCGATTATCACAAGGCTGAGGACCAGCTAAGAGAGGATTCTCTCGGCAAAAACAAGTTAGGCACGACGATTCGCGGGATCGGACCTTGTTACGCCGACAAGATCGGAAGAAGTTTCGCCGTCCGCATGGCGGATCTCAGGGATATTGAGGCGTTGAAACAAAAACTCGAAAGGATCGTCGATTACAAGAACAAGGTTTTCGGTGCACTTTATGATGCCGAACCTCTAAACGCCAAGGATATATTTGAAAAGTGTAAGGTATACGCTGAAAAACTCGGGGGTTTTCTGACTAATACGACCAGGTTTCTGCATGAGTCCATAGACACAGGCAAAAATATTCTCTTTGAAGGTGCGCAGGGCGCATTGCTGGACCTGGATCACGGCACTTTCCCTTATGTGACAAGTTCCAACGCAAGCGCTTTGGGCATGGGTCCGGGTTGCGGGGTTCCCGCCCGGCTGGTGGACAAGTTCATCGGAGTGGTAAAAGCATATTCTACCCGGGTAGGTGCCGGTCCTTTCCCGACCGAACAGGACAATGACATTGGGGACCGTATCCGAGAGCGGGGTAACGAATACGGCACTACCACGGGAAGACCCAGAAGGTGCGGCTGGTTCGATGCCGTTGCCGTTAAGTACTCTGCCGCTATCGGGGGAATTAATGAGATCGCAATGATGCACCTTGATACGCTCGCAGGGATAGACGAACTGAAAGTCTGCAAGGCGTACAGCATAAACGGTACTGAAACCACTTTCTTCCCGTCAGACACAGTTGAACTTTCGGCAGTGCAATGCATCTACGAAACCGTGCCCGGATGGGACCAGGATCTTTCCAAAATAACCTGTTTTGAAGACCTGCCTGCAAACACGAAAAATTATGTCAGGCTTATCGAAGACATAGTTAAGGTTCCGGTCAGTTGTGTCGGTGTCGGGCCAAAACGCAGTCAGGTCATCTATAAAGACGTATAAGATATAACGGAAAGATATTTGAAAGAAAAATTTTGGAATCGGAATTCGATAAAAAACGGAAACTCACCGCTGAACGCCTGGGGATAGAGCCCAGCGGAATACCCCGGCATATCGCGATCATCATGGACGGGAACGGCAGATGGGCGACACAAAAGAATTTACCCAGGTTCGAGGGGCACAACCAGGGCGGTAAAACCGTCGAAACGATCGCACTGCATTGTGTGGCTCTCGGCGTCGAGTATCTGACCTTGTATTCTTTCAGCATGCAAAACTGGAAAAGACCCAAAAAAGAGATCGATTTTCTAATGTACCTCTATTCGGAATATCTGGCCGGGATACGCCCGAACCTTATGGAAAACAACGTCAGGCTTATCCACCTCGGACAGACCGAAAGGCTTCCCCAAAAAGTCATCGAAGCGATGGAAAAAACCGCCGAGTTGACCGCCGGCAATACCGGCATGGTGCTGGGGCTTGCACTTAATTACGGGGCCCGGACCGAGATCATAGATGCGGTAAAAAAAATAGCACAGGAATATAAAAACGGCAGTATGACTCTTGACGACATCGACCAGGAGTGTGTCAGTAACCACCTTTACACTGCCGGCTGGCATGACCCCGATCTGCTCATACGGACATCCGGCGAGATGAGGGTCAGCAATTTTCTGCTTTGGCAGATCTCTTACGCGGAATTTTACGTAACAGAGACTTTCTGGCCGGATTTCTCTAAAGACGAAATCGAGAGGATAATTCAGGTCTATGCCAAACGCGCACGGCGCTTCGGCGATATTAGAGCACAATAGCTACTGTGGGCACAGATTCAAATATGCTTAAATACAGATTGCTTTTCGGAACTTTGATGACGCTGTTTTTCATCGGCGTGACGTTATTAGGCGGCTGGCTTGACGGTTCGTTTGCCGGGGCTTGTGCCGAACCCGTTCTGCCCATAAAGGGAACCGTCCTTTGTGTTTTTATCGCGCTGCTGGCGATACCGGCTCAGACGGAAATGAGTTCACTTCTCGGCAGGACCGGCGTTACGATATTCAGGCCCATCGTGATACCGGCATCGATCCTACTTGCAACAAGCTGGTACTGGAGGCAGTTCTATCCGACCCAGATCGAATTCCATCTCTATTACTTACTTTTTGTTTCTGCGATACTGCTGTTATTATTGTTCCTTTACCAGTCCCTGCGATTCGGCAACGCGGGAACGGCTGTAAACTGTGCGGGAAACTTTTTTTCCTGCTTTTATCTTGGTTTTCTCAGCAGTTTTGTCTTAGGGATACGTATCGATTTCGGGCTATGGACAACGCTTATGTTCATTTTCACCATAAAGTCTTCTGATATCGGAGCTTATGCCTTGGGCCGGCTCTTCGGCAGGCACAAATTCTCCCCAAAGATCAGCCCGTCAAAGACATGGGAAGGCATAGCCGGGGCCGTTATTTTCGCGGTAATTGTCGCTGTCATATTTTCTAAATGTTGTGGTATAATGTCATGGTGGTCAGCAGTTATATTCGGAGCCGTATTTGCCGTCTTAGGCCAGTTGGGAGATCTGGCGGAATCGATGATAAAACGTGATGCCGAGCAAAAGGATTCAGCCAATTCTGTGCCGGGATTCGGAGGCATACTGGACATTATAGATTCGCCTCTCGCCACGGCACCGCTGGCATATATATTCTTTGCCCTGGCCGCGCATTGACAAGGAAAACAATTTGGAATTCAAGATACAATTAGAGTCTGACACACAGCATTTGGAACTTTTCGGTCCGGCTGATGAGCACTTGAGGATGTTGCGCACTGCGATGGACGTAAAGATAAGTGCACGCGATGATAATATCATCATCACCGGTAAGGCCGCTGATACCAAAAAGACCGCTGAGATCATCGACCGGATGCAAAAAAGGCTGATCCAGCGGGGAAAACTTACCGCTGATGACGTAAATGACCTTATAACACAATCCCAAAAAAATATTAAAAAGGCCGAAAGCGGCGCACTTCTGGTCTTCTCGAACAAGGGCGTTATCGAACCTTTCACGAAAGGTCAGCTTAAATACATCAAAACGATGCTTTCGTGTGACCTTACCTTCTGCACGGGCCCGGCCGGTACGGGAAAGACGTATCTTGCCGTTGCCGCTGCCGTCTCGATGCTCAAGAAAAAGCAGATACGAAAGATAGTCCTGGCAAGACCAGCCGTCGAAGCGGGTGAACGGCTCGGCTTTTTGCCCGGGGACCTTCAGGCCAAAGTAAACCCCTACCTGCGGCCGCTCTTCGACAGCCTCGAGGATATGATGGGGTTTTCACAGATGAGAAAATTCATCGAGATGGATATTATCGAGATCATCCCGCTTGCTTTTATGCGGGGCAGGACCCTGAACGAAGCGATAGTTATCTGCGACGAAGCCCAGAATACTTCTCCATCGCAGATGCTGATGTTCCTTACCCGGCTGGGCCGAGGCTCAAAGATGATCATTACAGGCGACATTACACAGGTGGACCTGGAAAAAGGCCAGAAAAGCGGAATGATCGACGCCCGTAAGACCCTCAAAGGCATTGACGGCATCGGGTTTGTTGACTTGAACGAGGTCGATATTGTAAGGCACAGTCTGGTACAGAACATCGTCCAGGCATACGACAGTAAGAGAAAAAAGTGACCTCGTGTTAAGCAAGACTCGAATAAGGTCGAAATTATAGGATTAACAGAAAGTTTTATTAAGCGGCTCAGGATAGAGGATTGGCTTTAATAAAAAAGAAAATCAGTGCTCGACGCCAGCACGTTCGCGAAAATATATCCGCCGAACGTTTTGCCAGGATCAGCGAGATCGCAAACAGCACCCTGCCATTAGCGGTGCTGACGCTGATGGTCTTTATTGTGCTGGCAATAGTTCTGCTCGGCATAGATACATCCGGCAACCAATTTTTCAAGCCTGACGCCTCCCTTTTCAAACCTTTGCCCGAGGTGATCGCTCTGGGAGCTATTGTAATACTTGTTTGTATCGGAGCCGCTCTTTATATCCACCACTATCAGAACAGGATAATCACCAAGCCTACAAGGCTTATTGCCCTGGCGGGGCTTTTCATTGTCCTGCTGCTCCTGACCAAGGCCGGGTCATTATCTCCAAAATGGATCTGGCTGGCTACAGGCTCTGCCGTGACAAGCGCCATTATCCTTACTATCGCGTACAATCAAAGATTCGCTATCGGCATGACACTGTTTTATTGTATCCTCGCCTGTTTTGCCGTCGGCAGGATCGCAAATATAGAACTGTTTCTTACGATGATGGCCGGCGTGGTTACCTGCTGTTTTTCTTTGAAGGAAATCCGCACAAGGATGAAACTTATCGAGGTGACCACCCTTGCCTCGGTTACTGTGTTTATAACCGCCGTCGCTTTAGGCGTCATCAAAAACCAAATGACCGGGGAAATATTTTATACCTCCGGCAGTGCCGCTGCCGTCACCGTGGCGGTCGGACTTGTGATCCAGGGCTTTTTGCCCCTGATCGAAAAAGTCTTCGGTATCGCCACAAGCATGACCCTTATGGATTACAGCGACGCCAACCAGCCGCTGCTTAAGAAATTGGCCATGGAAGCACCCGGAACTTTCAGCCACAGCCTGCTGATCGGAACCATCGCCGAATCCGCCGCTGAAGCCATCGGCGCAAACGGCTTGTTGTGCAGAGTCGGAGCTTACTACCACGACATCGGCAAGATGAACAAGCCCCCCTATTTTGTCGAAAATCAAATGGGCTCAGCCAGTCGACACGACCAGCTTTCGCCGGCCATGAGCCAGTTGGTGATCGTTGGACATGTCAAAGACGGCATCGAGATAGCAAGAGAGTTCGGCCTGCCCGCCGTCTTAAGACAATTCATCGAAACCCATCACGGCACTACCCTGATAGAATATTTCTACCATGAAGCAAAGAAAAAACAGGACGATAAACAGGCGCCGGTCTCGGAGACGGAATTCCGCTATCCCGGACCAAAACCAAAAAGTAAGGAAGCCGCCATTGTCATGTTGTCGGATACCGTCGAAAGTGCCGTAAGGTCTCTGGGTGAACTAACACCTGCACGGGTAGAAACCGTCGTACATAACATGGCCATGAAGCGGCTGCAGGACGGTCAGTTCGACGAATGCGACCTGACCCTCAGAGAGTTGAGTCAGATCGAAAAGGGTATCGCAAAGGCTCTTGCCGCGCATCATCACGGCAGGATCGTTTACCCAAAATCGCCCGAAGAACCCATCGACATGCCCAGCCAGACGACTCAGCAGACCAGGAACAGTTAAAAAAAGATGCCCACTGAAAAAAACGACATAGTTGTTCAAATCGCCTGTGATTGTCAAATCCTTAAAGTCGACCTCGACAGATTCGAAGACCTTGCCCGCAGGATCTGCGGACGTTTTAATGTTAACAAAGCGGCAATAAGCATCGCGATAGTCGACGACGATACGATCACACAGGTCAATACAAAGTTTCTTAACCATAAAACCCAAACGGACGTGATAAGTTTCGACTTGTCGGATGGTACCGGTGAACCGAAAAACTTTGAGCTCGTAGTAAATGCCGAACAGGCTGTCAGACAGGCCCAAAAAAGGGGGCACTCGGCCGAGGCTGAACTGGCTCTTTATATCACCCACGGCCTGCTGCATAACCTCGGCTTCGACGATGCCGATCAGCAGCAGGGGCAAAAAATGCATAATACCGAAGATGAAATTTTACAACAGGCCGGTTTTGGGATAGTATATGGGAAAATAGACTGAAACCGAAAATTCAAGATCAATTTTTTACGAGGTAACACGAAGTGAATGAAGTCGGATGGTCGATCCTGTCGATCTGTATTCTTACTGGGGGCTCGCTGTTCTTTGCTCTGAACAATCTGGCTCTGAGGACTTTCTCCCGGGTCAGGCTGCAGGAAGCGTTTAAAGCGGGCGACAAGGAAGACCTTCTCGACGACTTTATCGACAACGCCGAAAAGTTTATCCTTGCATGCTCGTTTTTCATGATCATCGCGAACATCGGTATCATTCTGCTGCTGGGCAAACTGCTGTTCGCAAAAAGCTGGGTCCTTGTCTTCATCATCGCGCTGTTCATATTCGAGGTCTTTTGTCTTGCCATACCGCATTCCTGGACAAAATACACCGGGGAAAAAATGCTGTCCCGCTCACATAGGCTGCTGGTACTGTTTGCATATATCGCAAAACCCGCCTTGTGTTTGTTCGGGCTTCATGACCGTCTGGTCCGTAGGCTTGCCGGCATAACCGATGCAACTCCTGACCAGGAACAGGAGGAAAAACAGGAAGAAATTCTCAGCCTTGTCGAACAGGGCAGGATGGAAGGGGTCGTTGACGCCGAAGAAATGGAAATGATCGAGAACGTCCTTGAACTCAGCGAAACTACCGCCGAAGAGATCATGACTCCGAGAACCGATATAATCGCCGTCAATGTTAATGACGACCTGCAGGAGATTCTCGAGATAATAATCAACGCCGGCCATTCCCGTATTCCCGTTTACGAGAAAAATATCGACACCATCGTCGGCCTGATCTATGCCAAGGACCTGCTTTCAGAGATCGGCAAAAGTCCCGGGGATTTTAATATCCGTGAAAAGATGAGAAAACCTTATTTTATTCCCGAGACCAAACCGCTTAAGGATCTGCTCCACGAATTTCAAAATCAGAAACTCCATATCGCGGTGCTGCTCGATGAGTACGGCGGAACTACCGGCATCGTAACGATCGAAGACATCCTCGAAGAGCTTGTCGGCGAGATCGTCGACGAATACGAAGAGACCCCGCCCGAATCGATCAAAAAGATCGATGAAACAACTATCGAAGTCGATGCACGGATCTATATCGACGATCTGAATAACGAATTCGAACTGGCTTTGCCGGAAGACGAGGACTACGACACCGTCGGCGGCTTTGTCTTTTCGCACCTTGGTTATGTGCCGAAGACCGGCGAGATATTCGAATATAAAAATGTAAAGTTCACGATTGCCGCTGCCGAAGCACGAAAGATAAAACGCATAAGGATACAGAAACAGCAATTCAATCAAAAGACTGACCAATAAGCTCATGTTAAAAAAAGACCAGGCAGTTTGCTTGCGCAAAGTTGACTATTCCGAAACCTCCCAGGTCGTAACATTGTTTACCAGGGATTCCGGAAAGTTAAGCGCCATCGCAAAAGGTGCAAAGCGATCAAAGTCCCCCTTCGACGGACCTATCGAGAGTTTTGCTTTCGGGGACATCGTCTTTACTCAAAGCCATACCGACAAACTCGCTACTT
>CBDUSK010000002.1:0-22688 GCA_965369915.1 uncultured Phycisphaerae bacterium | reverse complement strand
TAAAGACGTATTCAGCCGATATCGGCTGAAAGGAAGTCTTACCACGGGTGGTTATATCAATATCGATTATCTCACAGCCACAGGGAAGTTCGGTGCTTATCCGTTCGGTTATCTGCTCTGTGTCAAAGGCCTGTAGTTTATCTGACAGCGAAAAAAACAGCAGCTCATTATCCGACTGTACACCGACACTGCGTGGAAGAGGCAATGACAGTTTAGGCCGGGGGTTAAAACCCTGACTGTAACGAAGATCCACACCAGCACGAACTAAAGCACGACGAAACATGCTTAAAGTCTCCTGATGTGAAAGAAATCTTAAATTTCCTTCGATCCTGAATGTTACTAATAAACCTTTTTTCATTCGTTTAATTTGCCTGCGTTTTAAGTAAACTTCATTTATTCCTTCAGCCAGTTCATAAACACCTAACTGGCTATTTTTAAGTTCTCAAAAAGCTTCCGGAAGTATCTTCATCGCGGCATCACGCAGGTAATTTTTGATCTGTCTTTGAGAATCCATAACAGTAACTCTTCTCGCCAGGTGATGACATTGTTCAATTGTGACCGAGCGTATTATCTGCTTAATCTCAGGTATCATTGGAGGCGCAAGCGAAAGGGTCCTGGCCCCCATCCCAAGAAGCAATATGATAAATTCAGGGTCGGATGCGACCTCACCGCATATGCTCAGCCCGATTTTCGCTTTGTTGGCATCATGGATCACACTGCGGATCAGTTGAAGTACCGCCGGGTCCGCGGAAGAATACAAAGTCGCAACATGTTCGTTAGCCCGGTCGACAGCCAGTGTGTATTGAGTCAGGTCATTCGTACCAATACTGAAAAAGTCACTGTCCGCCGCAAGCATCGAAGATGTCAGGGCCGCACTGGGGGTTTCGATCATTATACCTACCGGGATCATGGGGTTATACGGCACAGCATACTCGTCAAGGTCTTCCATAATATCGCGAAGGATCATTTTAGCCTGCCTGAGTTCCTGAAGGTTGTTGATCAGAGGAAGCATTATCCTGACATCACCAAGCACAGAGACCCGAAGTATCGCACGAAGCTGAGTCTTGAACATCATAAGATTTTGCAGACAGTATCTGATCGACCTTAAGCCGAGAACAGGATTGGGCTCAGGGGCATGTTTGGTGCTGTGAGGAAGTTTGTCCGCACCTAAGTCCAGGGTTCTTATGACAACAGGTTTGCCCTGGAAAGCACGAACAGTTTCCAAGTAAGCGTTGTAGTGATCCTCTTCTGTCGGTTCAGACCCGCTTTGAAGATATAAAAACTCGGAACGATAAAGCCCTATACCCTGGGCGCCTTTTTCTTTGGCCAGTTTCGCTTCGTCCGGAAATTCGATATTTGCCAGAAGTTCTATCTCCACGCCGTCTCTGGTAACCGCAGGTTTGTCTTTAAGTGCATCAAGTTTATGCTCCATCCGGATAAAATCAAGAGCATACTGCCGATACTGAGCCATGGTATCTTCGTCCGGATCCACTACCACCATCCCCCGGTTACCGTCGATAATGACCATGCTGTCCGAGGTGATCTTTGAGGTCAGATCTTCCAATGCAACCACCGCGGGGATCCCAAGCGACCTCGCGACTATAGCCGTATGGCTTGTTCTTCCCCCGGCCTCGGTGGCAAATCCTCGTACGAATGTCTTATTGAAACTCGCCGTCTGAGTAGGGGTCAGATCGTGAGCAACAATCACAACTTCCTGGCTTAAGTGCTCGACCTCCCAACGTACATCTCCCAAAAGCAAAGTCAGCAAACGTCTTTCAATATCGTAGATATCTGCAGCGCGCTCGCTGATATAAGTGTCTTGGATATTTTCAAAATGGCCGGCTATTTCTCGAAGTATCGTCGAGACTGCGTACTCGGCCGTTGTTAACTCATTATAAACAAAATCAGTTATCCTCTTTCTGAAACTCTTGTCCCGTAGAAATCGTAAATGTACCGCGAAGATATCCTTGATTTTCCCCTCATCCATACTTTTAGCTGCTTCGAGTTCGGTCAGTTCGTTGATCGCCTCCGAAAAGGCCTCGCGAACTCGCTTTACCTCCTTCATCCGCTGTGAAGCCATGATCGATCTTCTGGGGATCCGATAGTCCTTCGAATCGATGACCATCGGCTTGGCAATGGCTATCCCGGGAGAGACCGCTATTCCTTTTTTAATCTCCATCGTGCTATTCCTTGGGAACTTTATTATCAGCAGAACCCGTTGATCCATCAAACAGCTTCCGCTCGACAAGCGTATAAAGAGCCTCGATCGCCTCTTCTGCGTCGGAACCTTCCGCCTGGACTTTCAGTTTCGTCCCGCAGGTCGCGGCAAGCATCGTCATCTGCATAATACTTTTTGCATCCACAGATGTATCATTATTGCTAACTTTAATATCACATTTAAACTTATTGGCCACATCCACAAACTGCATGGCAGGGCGCATGTGAAGACCATCTGTGTTTTTTATTTCGATCTCGATTTCATAAACAGGCTCAGCCAACTTATCGTTTCTCCATAAACATAGACACGGCTAAGATCATTTTCAAAAGCTGCCGTCCCTTGACCCCAAAGCCGTTATGACTACGGTTCTGCAGATTAAGAAGCGTTTTCACTTGCATCCAGGATCACTTCCTTAATCTGTTCGACCGTCTGAGCCTGCCTCAGAAACCTCCTGAAATCATCTTTCTGTAAATTTTTGAAGATATTCTCCATGGCCTGCAAATGTTTATCGGCATTGCCTGCAGGACTGAGGAGCAGTATGATCGTATATGCCGGTTGTTTGTCCAGTGATGAAAAATCAATACCTTCATTTTTACAACCTATTACCGCGATGACATTCTTGATGGCTTTATGCTTGACATGTGGTATCGCAACACCTTTTCCGATCCCGGTGCTTGCCTCGTTCTCCCTTTTAATAACGGCTTTTGCGACCTCTTTAGGTTTGGCATCTCCAATTTCACCGGCGCTGCTTAAAGCCCCGACCAACTCTATGATTACACCGTCACGATCGGCGGCTTTCAATTCAGGTATTACCGCATCAAAACAGATAAAATCCGATAACTTCATATTTTCTCCTATATGAACTCACAGGTCATACAATTGCTCTAAGCTAAATTGTTTTACTCCCTCGGTGGAGCAAAAGACTACTGACCAATTTCTTCGGCCTCATTTTCGGCAAAATTTGATTCCACTTCCGCACTGCTTATGTGCTTGTTATTGCGCTGCTTTTGTTTCTTTCTGCGAAGCTGTCTTTCAAGCTTGTGCACCGCTATATCTATGCAGGTGTAAATGTCATCGCCCGTCTCCTTGGCAATAAAGACGTTGCTGTGTTCTGCGCTTGCTATGATCTCAACGCTAGGCTTGCCGCCGTCATTACCCTCTATGATCACTTCGATCCGGTTAATACTGTTATAATACCTGGGCAGTTTTTCTATTTTCTCTTGGGCGTGTTCCTTGATCGCATCAGTAATCTCGATGTGTTTGCCGCTTATCGTGAACAGCATCTATATCTCCTATGTTAAAAGTCTACTCCAATTATTATTCACTCTTATACGTCAATATTGACATCCTTGTTCTTCATTGCCTGGAAAGCCTCATGTTCGGCCGGAGTAATAACACCCCCGCTTATCGTAAACCTCAGCGCTTCTTCAATCGACATATCCAGTTCGATGGTCTCGTCCTTAGGCGTCATAATAACATACCCGGTAAACGGTGTCGGGGAACTGGGCACAAACACGGTCAAAAATTCTTTCTCACGGGCATTGACAATTTTCTTCAGGCCTGTACCGGTTACCATCCCTACAGACCACACACCCTTTCGCGGGTATTGAAGGGCAACGACCTTGTTAAATGACAGCTTTTTCTTGGCCAGTACAAAATCTGTTATCTGTTTAATATAGGGATACACCTTTTTTACTAAAGGGATACTGGCAAAGCCCTTTTCGATGATCCGCCAAATTGCCCTGCCTGCAAAACTCGCCAGAAACGCCCCGATAAAACATACCCCGATAATGGCAAGAAAGAACCCTGTTATCCTGCCCGGGCCGTCAATCCAGAAATCATTCAGAAATTCAACTGAATAACGTTCGGTAAACCGGGTTATAAGCAGCACCACACCCTTGTTGATGTAAACGCTGACCTTGTCCTGCACAAAGATATAGCACTGCACAAATATCCAAATAGTGAGGATTGTAGGCAGAAGAGCCGCCATACCCCTGAAAAAATAGCTTCTGAAATTCTTAAATGCTCGCATAACTGCTTACCACAGTCCTTTTCGCATCCCTGCTAAATATCGTAATTATCACATCCCCCCCGAATATGTGATATAATTTCCACCCAAACTCATATACCCACTCTGACGGCACTTTACTCCATAGTTTGTTCGGAGTCAACAAAAATTTCTTCTTTATCTGCCGGCAAATGTGCTCCGCAAAGATGGATGAAAATCCCCGGCAGGCCGCCTAAAAGATAGATAATTCGCCAGCAAATAGCCAAAATCAGGGCTTGTTCTAAGGTAACATCCGGAATAAGCCTAAACATCATCACCAAGGCCCCTTCCGTAACACCTATACCTCCTATGCTAATAGGAAGAGCAGAAACAACCCAACCAACAGGGAAGAAGACAAAGTAATACTTGAATGGGGCGGGTATACCCATGGTCTTACCAATGAACCAGCAACTCATTATTGCCATGCTTTGGCCGATAAAGGTAAGAATCACACTGAAAAACATTGTTACCGGCTTCCTGCAGTAAAGTTTTATCGCGTCAAGCACTTTGTGCATGCGATCAGCAATAGCTCGGTAGGCTTTATAGATTTTTTTTCGCGTCAAAGGATAAAGGAACATCCCCGCAACCAAAACAATAAAAATTGCCACGACTACTAATATGAGTACTTTGTTTTCTGATAAAAGTTCAATTAAGTTAAATCCCATCTTAAACTTGATTTTTTGGGTAGTATCTTTTAGTGGAAAAAGCCAGTAAAATCCAAGGGCCATAAGAATAAGTGAGCCCAGACCTATAAGCCGGTCGAAGAGAACACTAAAAGCGGCCTCCAGCCGTTTGCTGGTATGATGGGTAATATACCAGGCCCGCAGAAGGTCTCCCCCTACAGAACTCAGCATGACATTATTGTAAAACATTCCCAGAAAATGGATCTTAACGGTGGGTAACAAATTTAAATCTATTCCTTGCGCTATAAGCAGCCGGTACCAGCGATAGGCGATTACCAGATTCGCAAGATAAAATAACAGCACACTACAAGTAAGCACCAGCAAGTTCAGCTGTTTAAGGGCTTTATATAATTCGCTCCAGTTTTGGCCCCGCAAAACCAAATACAAGGCCCCTGCAGCCACTAAAATACGGAGAATAGTTGTGATATGTTTTTTTTTCGATTCCTTTGATTCTTTCGGCAATGGTATTTCCTCAAAAAAACTTGTTTTAATTGCTCACAACGAGTAAAACTTATTGGCTAAGATGCTAACATAAATAAGGAGAATATTGAAGTGGCAACAGATAAAAAAATAGAAGAAGGTCTGGAATTTGTCCCTAAATTCGATAGCAATGGTCTTATAACTGCGATAGCTCAGGATGCCGAAACAAACCAGGTACTCATGGTTGCGTATATGAACCGTGAAGCCCTGGAGTTGACCATAAAAACCAAAAACGCAGTCTATTTCAGCAGATCACGTCGGAAATTGTGGAAAAAGGGAGAACAAAGCGGCCATATCCAGAAGGTCGAACAGATTCTTGTCGACTGCGACCAGGATTGTCTGGTCCTAAAGGTCCGGGTTGATCAGGGCCAGTGTCACGTCGGATATGACTCATGCTTCTATCGTCAATTGAGACAGGGCTCGGACACAGATCTCGAACTAAACGCTGAAAAAACATACGACCCGGCACAAGCTTATAAATAAAATTGACGATATGTAATTTATGTCTGACATAAACAACCAAAATCAGGAAAGTATCAAATCAAACTCCTATTCCAGCAACGGTTTATGGAGATCGCTTTTACTAAACGCGTTGCCTCTCGGCATCTTGATGGGAATAGCAGAGGTATGCTGGATATACTGTCTTCCTGTAATACTTCCCGAACAAAGTCATTCCCTGCCTGATGAATCCCTGTTCAGATTTTTTGTAATAGCAATATTATTCGACATAGCATTCGTTCTGGCTGGTGCAACAGCGTTTGGATTTTTCATTTCAATTCTTGGCAAACTTCACAAATCAATATTTAAGTTTGCTTCCAGCAATGGTATGATAAGATTTGTTCTTATTGCCGGCATTTTGTCATATCTTTATCGAGGAAATCTTTACATCTACTTTCTTTTACAAGGAGATGCTCGCAGGATGCCATTTGCAGTTATTGGTATTCTTGTAATAATGACCTCGTCGTTGTTTTTTGTTCTGATTTCAGAAAAACTTGCCAAAAAGTTTACATTAAGAACCCGCATTACCGCCTGGATTGTTACTGCTCTTACACTGATCCTGATCTCCACATTCAATTATAACAACTATAAGTCAGGCTTGGCATTCGCAGATGGCATGCCGACAATAAAGGCTGAAAACAAACCTAACATATTGCTTATAACAATCGACACTCTCCGCGCAGATCGGTTAGGCTGTTATGGAAACAAGATGGTCAAAACTCCTACGCTTGATGCGATCGCAGAAGACGGGCATCTGTTTGAGAACACATTTTCACAGGCCCCACATACAACGCCGTCACACTGCTCGATAATGACATCAACATATCCAAGTCGTCACGGAGCTTGTAATGGCGTAGCAATGAAACCCGGTTTGGCAACCATTGCAAATATTCTTCAAACAAACGGTTATGAAACCGCAGCATTTTTGGCTGCGGCAACCCTACGATCCGACAACAGCGGCCTAAAAACAGGATTTGCTCTCTATGACGACTCATTATCGCCCTATTTTGCAATATTGCAACTGGACGAGTTCCAAACTTTGCTTACACCGTATAAACTGTCATACCTGTTAAACTTGAGAACAAGTCAGATTGACGGAAACATCATCACGAGCAGATTTTTGGCATGGCTTAGCAAAAACCATTTAGATGAACCGTTCTTCTGCTGGCTTCACTACTTTGACCCGCATACACCCTATGATGCACCGAAACCTTACAAGAAAATGTACGACGATAAGATCGACCAAACTTTGCCAGAATCTATTAATAGGGCACGTTACGCGGGCGAGATAACATATACCGACAGCCTAATTGGAAGCGTTATAAATAGTTTGAAAGAAAAGCATCTTTATGACAAAACAATGATCATCATTACTTCAGATCATGGAGAAGCATTTGGCGAAACACATAACAATGGAGATATCACAGAATACAGGCATGGGAAATACCTTTATGATACAACCCAACATATACCATTGATAATCAAACTTCCATTTGAAAGACAAAAGGAACACCGCATAAAAGACATTGTCCAGTCGATAGACATTGCCCCTACAATACTGGATCATTTAAAAACCGATTCTCTGGAGAGTTTTCAAGGAAAAACTTTTATTGATCTAATATACGGAAAAAAACGTGACACCCATGGAACTACATTTGCAGAAACAACTTACGATCCGTTCTTTTTAAATAAGAACCCTGAAAAGTCCCGAAAGCTACAATTAAAATCGATAAGAACAGATAAAGTGAAATATATACAAAGCGTGATGGGAAAGAATAAAGAGCTGTATGATTTAGAAGCAGATAAAAACGAAAGCAACAATATTATATTACAAAAAAATGATATTGCCCAAAGCTATGAACAACAATTGACCGATCTTTTCGGTAAAAGCTCGTATCCCGAAAAGACTGGGGTAGATCAACGAACGCTCGATCAACTGAAGTCTTTAGGCTATATTGGCGAAGAAATAGAAAATGAAAATTAACTGGAGATGTGGATTTTCATGAAGTGTAATAAAAAATTATTAATTATTCTCATTATTGCCGGTTTGTTCCGAATATTCCACTGCCTGGATTTGCCACTTACAGGTGAAGAAGCAGGCGTAGCTATGCTACAGGCTTGCGGACATGCACACGAATATAGAGATAAATTGCCGGAAGGTATCGTATCTGCCGATCAAATCAAATCGCTTATCCGGTATTGTCCAAAACATTCGTCAAAAGATGTCATTGATTCAATGCGATTTGCAGGTATGCATCCACCTGCTTATTACCTGATGCTGCACTATATGCTCAAATTCATACCTTACAGTAATTATCTTATCAGATCCGTATCATTCATTGCATCAATCCTTTCGATCATATATCTATATCTTCTTGGCAAGAATGTTTATAACGAAACGACCGGCTTGATAGCCGCGTTTATACTGGCCTGCAGCGGTTACGGCATCTATATAGGCACATTGGCCAGGCCCTATTCTGTAATAATGTTCATCTCACTTATTACAACTTATCAGGCCTTGCAAATAAGCGCACAAGGCGGGATATCATTTCGCAACCCAAAGATCTATCTATATCTTCTTCTATGCGTTCTTGGCCTGTATACCCTATATCATTTCATATTCGTATTCTTATTTCAAATGATCTTATTGTTCCTACATAATGCTCGTAATAAAAGAATTATTTTAACGCTTATTACATGCGGGATCATGGTAATCATTTGTTTTTTGCCATCGATAGGTTTTTTGCATGATCAGATGGAAGTTATTTCCAGCGGACAATACTATTTCCATGAAAAGCCCGACTTTATACGTTTTATAGGTAATTTGTCTTCAATTAATTCCATACGTTTTTTTCACTTAGAATCAATCAAGGCTAAGGCCATTGTTGCTATGGCTTTTTTATGTCTTATGTCAATCACAAGCATAGCAGGTATTCCAAGATTGGTAAATACCAAAAACAGACGTGTCATACTGATAGCTTTTTTGGCCCATCTGGTGATCTATTTTGCTATAGAAAAAATAACGAATATCAGTTCACTGCATAAAATCAAGATGTTGTTTTTTATTCTGCCAGTATTCTTGATCTTTCTGTCCGACAGTTTCCAACATCTTACAAGACGGTTCCATTTAAAGGTGATCGTGTCAGTTCTTTTTGCAATCATACTTGTGAGTAATTCGATAGCAGCGACTGTTGTAAAACCTAAATTAACCGGTCCCTATCGCTACCTGGAAATGATACCCCCTAAGATCGATAACTATCTCGGACATGATAAAAACGGGCTAGTGATATTCAATACACAGGCTCGAAAACTATTATTTGCTTTTTCAAATACACTTGATGACAAGATGGATATATTGATCATACAACCACCATTAACACGTGAAAAATTAAACATCCTTACGAACATAAAAACGGTAAAAAACTATGACGCCCTGTTTATGACCGACTTCTATGTACCTTATGAGAAGAACTATATTACGGACAGCGATAGAGAAATGATCGTAAACCATTTTCAAAGTTTGGGGTTTAGCTATTCCAAAACATGGGATTCGAAATACATACCAAAAACCAGAGCTGTAATGCTATTTAAAAAAAACAGCAACTAACATACAACAAATGTTAGATACGGATTTAGCTTTTTGCAGTCTTGTCATTTTTTAATCGGTCTTATATAAATATTCCTGAATTCTATCGGAGCGCCTTCGCTCTGCAGGCAGATCTTGCCTTTTATATCTGAAGCGTTTGTTCCTTCGTTCTGCAGAACTCCGTTTACATAACATTTCACAGTATCGCCCTTGCAGTATATATCATAACTGTTCCACTGACCGATGGGTTTTTCATTGCTTTTTTCTTTTTTTGGAACACGTATATTCTTACCGGCAATACCGCCCATCCTCTTGCCGTTCGCGGTGACCGCTGTCCCGGCTATTAGCCAGAAATCCCCTGCATTGCCGGATTGCAGCTGACACTCAATAGACTTCGGCCAGAGTTTATCCGGGCCGGTTTTATGCACCAGAACTCCGCTGTTGCTGGGTCCTTTGACCCACCGCCATTCCAGGTGAAGTTTATAATTGGAATATTCTCTCGTTGTCTGCATATAACCGTTCGGCTTGCCCGCACAGTGGACCACTCCGTTTTGGACCGTCCAGACTTTCGTTACATCTACATTCTTATCAGGCACGTAAAAGTCCCAGCCTTGAAAATCCGTACCGTTAAAAAGCTTTGTGCTTTGCGTACTACATCCTCCAACAGTCAATACTGCGATGGTCAAAAAGAAAAATACTCCCTTCATAACAAAAACTCCTTTGATTATTAGTTAAATAAGTTGTGTCTGACCCGGCACTGAGACAGGCCTTACCGCCAGGTCTCCGAATTCATATTTTTCCGGCGACAGGTCAAGCTCTGAAGCCTTCATCGCCCAGTCAAATTTCATCGCCCGTCCCGTATACGCACTCATCCTGCCCATGATCGCACAAAGGGTGCTTTCTGCGATGCGTTTGCCCTCGTTGAGGGGCCTTCCGCTACGGATGCTCTTGATAAGATCGGCATGTTCCATTTCGTACGGATTCGGGTTTGGCCCGTCGTATTTGTAAGGCTTGGCTCCTGTTATACCATCATTGCCGTGCATAGTACCCCTGGTGCCGACAACCCGTTCGCTCACGTTATCAGAACATCCCTTTGTCTGTCTGCACATACTCATCACCTTAACGCCGTTAGGATATTCAAACTCGACGGCAAAGTGATCGAAGATATTTCCGAAGATAGGCTCTGTTCTAACCTGCCTGCCGCCCATCCCCATACACTTTACGGGATTGGCACCGATCGCCCAGTTGATAACGTCGATGTTATGAACATGCTGCTCGACGATATGATCGCCGCTAAGCCACGTATAGTAAAGCCAGTTGCGAAGCTGATACTCCATGTCCGACCAGCCCGGCTGACGCTCATGGCTCCACAGAGTCCCCATATTCCAGTAGCACTGACCGCCGACGATCTCGCCGATGTCACCGTTCTTAACTCGCTTGATAAGTTCGATGTAATGCTTTTGATGGCGCCTTTGGGTACCTGCTACTATCGCAAGCGACTTACCCTTTGCGATTTTCGACGATTCGATAACGCTTCTGATGCCCACAGGATCGACCGCGACGGGCTTTTCCATAAACACATGCTTGCCGGCTTCTATGGCCGCCTTTAAATGCTGGGGCCTAAAATGCGGGGGCGTCGCAAGGATAACCATATCACAATCAGTGGCGATGACCTTTTCGAATGCGTCAAAACCTACAAACTGCCGTTCCTTTGGAACATTAAAGTTTTCCGGCGGGACCCCGCCGCCGCTATATGCATCCTTACTATCGGGCTTGTAATTTTTCAATTTCTTAACAGAACCATCGAGGCGATCCTTGAACACATCACCCATTGCATATACTTCTATGCCCGGCGATGACTTTACGCAATTAGCCATGGCCCCGGTGCCTCTGCCGCCGCAACCTATTAGGCCGACCCTTATCTTGTCAGAACCGGATGTATGAGCCATACTTTGGACCTGACTTTGTTCACATCCAACAAGTCCCGTTAAGCCAACACCCGCTGCTGCTGTGGCAGATGCCTTGATAAATTCCCGCCGAGAAACCTTATTTTTTTTGTCTGCTCTGTTATTCATGAACATCTCCTTTAGGTCTAAACATCGCATATTCGTACTGCTTGCGCAAGCGATTTTAGTGGTTCTTTGGATTTCGGTTTAAACTCCTGTCCCAGGTATCCTTTGTAACCTGTTTCTATTATTGCCTTTACGATTGCCGGATAGTATAGCTCCTGTGTGTTGTCGATCTCATGCCGGCCGGGCACTCCCGCGGTATGATAATGACCTATATAATCTTTGTTCTCACGGATCGTTGCGATCACATCACCTTCCTGGACCTGCATATGGTAAATATCATAGAGAAGCTTGAAATTGTCAGAACCCACTCGCTTGACCAGTTCCGCTCCCCACGCCGTCCGGTCACACATATAATCCTTATGGTTACGTTTCGAGTTCAAGAGCTCCATGCAAATCATAATGTTTTTCTTCTCTGCCAGCCCGACAACCTGCTTTACCGCGATCGCACAGTTTTTCAGCCCCTCATCATCATCCATACCTGCCCGATTACCGGAAAAGCAGATAACATTAGGAAAGCCGGCATCCGAAGTATCATCAATGCTCTTTCGTATCTTCGTCAGGCATTCGGCATGATTTTCTTTCCGGTTAAGTCCCTTGACTATCCCGTGACTCGGACTCATCGCACATACCAAACCATGTTTTTTCAATACTGGCCAGTCTTTCGGATTAACCAGTTCGATGGACTTAAGTCCTATTTTAGCAGAGAAAGCTGCCAAATCTTCGATGGATTTGGCGCCATAGCACCATCGGCATACAGATTGTTTGATCCTGCCTTTCCTGACGATCTTTTTGATATTGCCCGATGTGCCCTGATCGGAAGATACCCGATTTGACGCCCCCGATGCCTCAACAGAAAATACGGTCCCTGCAACTAATCCCGATGCCATAAACGCTCTTCGATTCATATGAATCATTTCAACCTCCTATAACAGAAACTTATGATTACTTTTGCATTATAATAACGGGATCAAGATGTTCCTCGAAGGAAATAATATCACAGTTATCAACTTATAACTACTAAATTCAACCAATCATAACTCTTGACCATAAGAAATTAATATTATAGACAAAGTTACACCTCAATTGCCCGCCCCTCACGCCGCATTACCCTCAAAACAGGGACTAAAATTTGTATTGCAAATAATCGCAAGTCTTCTATAATGTGCAATTTACCCGATTCTGAGTGGTGAAGTTTCCGGGACTTTTGGTATTTGATTAACATTTTAAACCGAGTTTTTATATAAAGGAGCATATTCAATGGCACCAATAGCAGAAGCAGAAATTGATCTGTTTAGCGCGGAACTGCCGGATTTCAGCGGCATCAAAAAGCTTTCAGACTTTGTTAACAGCAGCGAAACAAATCAGAACGCTTTTGCCGAGCAGATCAAGAAGAAGTCAAAAAACGATCTCGCCGCAGGCATCGGTCTTTTTATCCTCGGCAAAAATCCTGAAGCCCTCGAAAAACTCCAAAAAGCCCGGGACTGTAAAGAAAAATTCATGTATCTCGGACTTGCCTTTCGCAAGCAGAAGATGTTCGACGACGCTCTCAAGAATATCGAAAAGGCCGGCAAGAAACAGGCTGATCCGCTTATCATAGCTTTGGAAAAAGTCGCTACACTGCGTATGGCAGGCAGATTCGACGAGGCCGCCAAAGAGCTTAAAGCCTGTAGCAATTTTGAAAAAGTCAGTGCCGAATATCACTTCCAGCTTGGAAAACTGAACGATGCCCAGGGGCTTTACGAACAGGCTTTGGAAAATTACACTATCGCCGTTGAACTGGACGGCGATCATCAGCAGGCATTTTTTCAGCTCGCATACACCTGTGACCTGAGAGGAAATGACGATGCTGCTATAGATTATTATAAACAGATCACAAAAAAAACACCTGTCTATATCAATGCCCTTCTTAACCTTGCTGTGCTTTGTGAAGATGCCGGACACTATGACAAGGCCGCAATATGTGTGGATGTTGTCCTCAACTCACATCCAAATCATAAAAAGGCATTGTTGTTCAGCAAGGATATTGAAAGCTCAAAGGTGATGGTATATGACGAGGAAAAAGAAAAACTGCTCGACAGGCACTTCAAGACACTCGAGATTCCGATCTCGGACTTCGAGCTTTCCGTCCGAAGCAGAAACTGCTTGAGAAAAATGAATATCTATACTCTCGGAGATCTGTTGAAAATCACTGAAGCCGAATTGCTCTCATACAAAAACTTCGGTGAGACTTCTCTGGTTGAAATAAAGAAGGTCATGGATCAGAAGGGGTTATCTCTCGGAATGGCACTTGAAGACAAGTCGGCTGCTCTACAGGCACAAGCTGCCGGCATTGAAGGGGTAAACGAAGAACTGACGGGCAAGTTGGTCGAAGATATGGAGTTGTCGGTGCGGGCAAGGAGAGCTCTGGCGAGACTGAAGATACAGACATTGGGTGAATTAATCAATAAGACCGAAGCTGAATTGTTAGGTTGCAAGAACTTCGGCGTGACAAGCCTGAATGAAATCAAGGAACGTCTTACCAGTTATGGGCTGGGCCTGCGTAAGCTCGAGTAAGTGCAAATACAATTGACGGCAACGTAGGTTCGATTAATGTATGGAGTTAGAGGTTGTCCATAGCTGCAAAAATAACTGGCAAAAGCAACACATGCTTAGTATGTGCATCTGTATTGATGTTTTTCTTCTTGTTAAGCGGATGTGAAAAGCGGAAGTTGATCGAACCGACTTCCGGAATGGATTCTCCAGAGCGCTTCTGGATAAGAGTCCTGCTCTTTGACAATATTAAAAAATGCTCCCTGGAAACCGAATCCGGTTTAAATGCCGTCGATAGCAAAACACAGTCAAAAACAAGGTTAGGCTGGAAGGCTCAGACGATAAAAGTGCAACTTCAGTCCGGAAAGCTCGTTATTGCTCAGAAAATCCTGGGTACTGATTTGATTATCAAGCCGGATAGTCCCTTCTTCCTGACCGTAAACGGTCAGAGTTACCGCGGAAATTTGAGATTGATCGTCAATCCCGATGGAAAATCTTTCGATGCGATCAACCTCGTTCCGATCGAACCGTATCTATACGGTGTAGTCGGCGCCGAGATGCCGGACTATTGGGAACCTGAGGCCTTAGAGGCTCAAGCCGTTGCCGCCAGAACTTATTGCCTCTACTACAAAAATAGATTCGGCCCAAAACGAAACTGGGATGTAAGTACGACTCAGGCAACTCAGGTTTATCGAGGTCTGGACGCAGAATCGGCAACCGTTAAGGCCGCCGTAAACAACACCGCCGGTAAAGTCCTCGTCTGCAAACACCCCGATGGGAAAACCGATATCTTCCCGACCTACTACAGCTCGACCTGCGGAGGACACACCGAAAACAGCAAAAAAGTCTACGGAGGTGAAGATTTCGAGCCGCTTGCGGGAGTGACTTGTTCCTACTGCAGGAAAGTCGCCAGGATGAGTTTTTACTATTGGCCGATGGTCGAATTCCCCGTTGATGTCGTCAGCAGCAGAATTATAAAAAAATACCCGAAGTTAAAAAGCCTCGGAAAGATAAAGAACATCGAGCCGTCAAAGGTTAACAGGTTCGGAAGGTTTACTTCGGTAAAACTCGTCGGGGAAAACGGAAAGAACGGGTTTTTACGAGGTGAAGACCTGAGACTTACCATCGACCCCACAAGCAAAAAGATAAAAAGTACCATCTGTCAGATCATAAAATTTGACGATAAATTCAGATTCTTTTCCGGCAGAGGTTATGGGCATGGCGTCGGGATGTGCCAGTGCGGAGCTCAAGGAATGGCAAGAGAAGGAAAAAAGGCCGAGCGGATACTCGAGTATTACTATCCCGGCTCTAAACTCAGAAAGATCTATTGATTGCGGTTATGAGCGTTTTCGAAATCACTTTTCAGGATACGAACTGCTCTGCGAGAAGAGCAAGGCTTGAAACAGCCGGCGGCGTTATCCAGACACCTGTGTTTATGCCTGTCGGGACCCGCGGTTCGGTAAAGGGCTTGACCCCTCGGCAGCTAAAAGATACAGGCTCGGAGGTTATCCTGGCCAATACCTATCATTTGATGCTTCGCCCCGGCGTCGAAGCAGTTCAGGCTCTTGGCGGTTTACATAACCTGATGAGTTGGGATGGACCCATACTTACTGACAGCGGTGGATACCAGGTCTTCTCCCTCAGTACCCTTAACAGGGTCGGAGACGACGGCGTCGAATTTGCCAGTCACATAGACGGTGAAAAGATATATATCGATGCAAAAATAGCCACCGACGTGCAGAATCGGCTCGGTGCGGATATTATAATGTGCTTCGATGAGTGTGCTCCTTTTCCGTGCGGGAAGAAGGACCTTGAAAAAGCGGTCCTCAGAACGATCAGATGGGCCCAGCAATGCAAAGATGCTCACCGAAATGACCGGCAACTGCTGTTCGGTATCGTACAGGGCGGTATAGATTTGCAGCTTCGAAGCTACTGTGCAGAAGAACTCGTTAAGCTGGATTTTGACGGATTCGCGATCGGCGGGTTGAGCGTCGGAGAAGGACACGATAACATGATTAAAGCAGTAGAACATACTTCTCAGCATCTGCCTGACGGCAGAGTCAGGTATCTGATGGGTGTGGGAATGCCCGCTGATATTATTGCTGCTGTTCGGGCGGGAGTGGACATGTTTGATTGTGTCCTGCCCACCAGAAACGGACGAAATGCTTTTGCGTTTACTAATGCAGGACCAGTGAGGCTCAGAAACAATACACATATTGACGATTCGGCACCGATCGAAGAGGATTGCGGGTGTTATTGCTGCAGAAATTTCAGCAGAGGAACCCTGAGGCATTTTTTTAATGTCGGCGAAATGCTTGGGCCGATTTTAGTGTCGATACATAATTTGACTTTCTACCAGAACCTGATGGACCGGATCGCCGAAAGGATCGAGGATAATACTTTTGACGAATGGGCCGCAGAATGGATCGAAAATGACAGATTTGTGACAGTAAATCAGTAAAGCGAATTTCCGCACCGCTTATCGCGGACAACGATAATTTAAAGAATAGTTGCATTTAAACCTTAAAATAAGAAGGGAATTAAAAATGAAAAATATTTGGATCTTAGCACTGGCAGACGATGAAGGACAGGTCATCTCCAGCGTAAGTACTGAGGGACAGAACGAAGAGATCATCAGCGTCGACAACTCGGAAGGGCCGGCTCCCCAGGTCACCCCCCGACGCGAATCTTCCCCCCTTGTACAGTTCCTCCCGCTTGTCTTGATCTTTGTCATTATGTATCTGCTCCTGTTTAGGGGGCCAAGAAAAAAACAGCAGCAGCATAAGAAGATGGTCCAATCCCTTCAGAAAAACGACCGGGTCAGAACCATCGGCGGAATATTCGGAACGGTTATCGACGTCAGGGACGATGTTATCACTCTTAAAGTGGACGAATCGAATAATACTAAGATCAAAGTCACTTCAGGGGCGATAAGCTCTGTCTTGTTGGATGACCAAAACTGATCCTTAGTTTATTAAGGTAAAAAACTTCGAGAAAATATTTTTTATGGAACAAAAACATGGATAAGAATTTAATCTGGAAGATCGGGCTGATCGTTTTTCTGGTCGTCTTTGCCGTTCTGCAGCTTTATCCGCCGCAGGATAATCTCAAATTAGGTCTCGACCTGGCCGGCGGTACAAGCCTTATTTACGACATCGACACACTGGACCTCGACGCTAATGAGAGAAAAGGACTTTCACAAAGAATGATCCCGATCCTTCTTAAGCGTATCGATCCTACAAACGTTGCTAATATCGTCATGAGACCGCTCGGCGATACCCGAATCGAGATCCAGCTGCCCATCGCCAGCGCCGATACAAAAAACAAGCGAAAAGCCTACGAAACCGCTTTGGAAGTGCTGGAAAAAGAAAACGTCAATCTGCTGATCCTGAAACGGGCTTTGCCCGATGAGCCCGGGAAACGTCAGGAAATATTTGCAAAGTTTACCGGTGACTCTGAACAGAGAAAAGCGATCCTCGACGACCTGGCACAGGCTTACGACCTGCGAATTCAACAACAGAACGCAAGAGACAGTTTTGCAGAAAAGATGGATGACCTGGAAAAAAAGATCGCTTCAACCGGACTCGATGCCGAACTCGTTAAGTCAATGGTGCCCTTATGGGCCAAACTCGGCGAAAAGGAACGGGACCAGGCCATAGCAGATTTCGTCGAAAATAACAAGCCCGACAAGGAAGGACTCATAGACTCGATCGTAAGTATCATCGAAAACAGCAAAACATTCATTTTAGATTATTTAAAAGTCTATGACCAGTGGGCTCAGACCGTTAATGAACTCGCTGAGCCGGAAATTGGAAAAAATGCGATATATAAAAAGGCCGAGCTAAAACTCGCCGAACTGAACCTCGGTATCCAACAGCTCACCGACACGTTGGAGCTTCGGGCCGATTCTGCTCTGAGACGGAAAAATCTGGACGAACTCAAGATCAAGTTCCCGGAACGTGCCAAAAAAATTGATGACGTCATCTCCCGTTATGAAGATTACCGCGTAGTCGGCGGCAGACTCGATGACCCGGAGGATTTGAAAAGAATGCTCAAAGGTGCAGGCGTCCTCGAATTCAGAATACTCCCGATACCGGGCGACGGAAAGACCAACCCCGGCGAACTCGAAGGTTACCTCGAAGCTTTAAGATTGCAGGGACCCAAGCAGGCCTCAAGCAAAGATTACGTCTGGTGTGAGATCGAAGACCCCCAGACCTGGGATGTTAGTCAGTCGGTTGTCGGCTCCTTCGGAGAGAAGATCTATGTACTTGCCAGCAACAAAAAAGATGAGTCTATGCTGCACGATGAAAAAAACTGGAAGCTGAAAAAAGCCCGCCCCACTTCCGACCGCATAGGCCGCCGCGCAATTGGATTTACTCATGATGAAGCCGCCGCCAAGCTGTTCTACAACGTAACAAAGAAAAACGTCAACAGGCCTCTATGCATACTTCTCGACGGCATGGCTATCTCAGCTCCGAACATCCAGACAGCAATACGCTCTCAGGGTATCATCTCCGGCAACTTCACTCAGGTCGCAGTTGACAATATGGTTAATAAACTCAACGCCGGGTCCTTCCCGGCCAGACTCTCCGATGTCCCCATACTCGAAAAAAGCATCGGTTCGACCATCGGCGCTGACAACCGCGATAAGGGCATTAAGGCCGGCCTGATAGGTCTTGCGGCAGTAGCCGTGTTCATGCTTATTTATTATATCCGCTCCGGATCGATCGCGGATATCGCCCTGTTCATGAACCTGCTGTTCGTCCTGGCGATCATGGCGTATCTACAGTCAACATTTACACTGCCGGGTATCGCCGCTATCATCCTGACCATCGGTATGAGCGTCGATGCAAACGTACTTATCTTCGAGCGCATCCGGGAAGAGCAGGACCGAGGCTCTTCGCTCAGGACCGCCATCGTAAACGGATACCAAAGGGCCTTCAGAACCATCTTCGATGCCAACATCACGACCTTCATCACTGCCCTTATCCTTTACATGGTCGCTTCCGAAGAGATCAAGGGCTTTGCCATTGTGCTCATGCTCGGTATCGTCTCAAGTATGTTCACATCTCTGTTCGTTACGAGGGTCATCTTCGATTTCCTGCTTGAAAAGAGGATCATCCGTGACCATCTGCTCATGCTCAGGATCATCCGCAAACCACAGATCAACTGGATGGGGCTCCGCGAAGTTTTCTTTACGATATCGATCGTTTTGATCGCGGGTGGAATGTTCGCCTTCTTCAACCGAAACGATGACGAAAACAACAAGTACGACATCGAGTTCACCGGCGGCACAAGAGTCGAGATAAATCTTAAGGAAGGGACCGGCTATACTCGCAACGATGTCGAATCCATCATACGTCAGAAAGGCCGCGAACTTGGCAGTGCCGACCTTGCCGCTGCAAAGGTCTACAGTATTGGGCAGACCGACCTGCAGTATGCGATAAGCACCACCGAAACAAATAAGACTACCGCTACCGTCAGTTTCCAACAGCCTGGGCTCCAGACCGTCGAAACCGTTACCGCTGCCCTCGAAAAGGTCGCCGAACAGTCACCGGGAACACTTTACAACCTGTCGGTTTCAACTGAAGACTCACAGAATTTTGTCGTAGCGACCAGCCAGGTCAATAAGTCCCTCGTCGCTGAAACCCTGCAGTCTGCTTTCGGCGACAAGGCAAATATCTCCACTCCGGTTGTAAACGAGATCGTAAGTCAGGCGGTTAGAAAAGCATTTGAAGGTCTTCTTGCGATCCGTGAAAACCTCGGGATCAAAATAACTACTACAAAAGAGGTTACGGATTCTACGGTCGAACTCGCTGAATTCCTCGGCGGAATACAGATCGTATGCGAGCTTGAGAACCAGACAACATACGATGAACTGATAACAAGGTTTAAAGACATCCGTTTCAAGCCCGATATGCAGGAGTTGGACTGGTTCCGATACAGGATACTGACTCCCGAACTTTTTGAACCCGAACCCCGGGAAGCCGTAAGCAGTTTCGTTTATGTCAGTGTCCATCCCGAAGCTGGTTATCGTGACCTCAGCGGCGATGAGTGGAACAGGTTCGTCGAAAACGAAAAAGAAAAAATAATCAAGGCCGGCTCTCTGCAGACAACACTGGCTCGGGTCACCCAGATCGATCCGTCTATCGGCCAGCAGTCGAAGACACGGGCGATTATCGCCATTATACTTTCGCTGATCGCTATCGTCGGCTATATATGGATCAGGTTCGGTACCGCAAGATACGGCTTTGCCGCTATCGCGGCCCTGGTGCATGATGTCTGCATTACGCTCGGGGCTGTGACGGTTTGTACATACATCGCCGGTACGCCCATAGGAAAAGCACTGCTGATCCAGGACTTTAAAATAAACCTCGAGATGATAGCCGCCTTCCTGACGATTATCGGTTACTCGCTTAACGATACCATCGTGGTATTCGACCGTATCCGGGAAAATCGCGGTAAACTGACGAATCTGAACACTAACATAATTTCCAACAGTATAAACCAAACCCTCTCAAGAACCCTGCTTACATCTTTTACAACCTTCATGGTCGTACTCGTGATGTATATCTGGGGAGGAGCCGGGCTAAGAGGTTTTACATTCGCTATGCTCGTCGGTATTGTCATTGGAACTTATTCGTCAATCGCCATAGCGGCTCCGATACTGCTGCTGGGTGCAAAAAACAAAAAGTCAAATTAATGCCTGTGGTTTGCGGTAAGTATTTTGGATCAGCTTAAATGCGCAAGGATCTGAAAACAGGAATGCTCCTCGGAGTAGTGCTGGCAGTGGTTGCTGTAGTGGTCATTTCCATCTACAGTTCCACCGTCGAGTCAAGACTGCAACACAAAGAGACTGGCTCCGTTTCCGAAAGTAATTCCCAATATCCATTGCCCACTGAACAGGCTGATAAAATTATGGAAAATACATCAGACGATATCCTTATTCACACCGTCGCTCCCGGCGAAACGCTTTCGGCGATTTCAACCTTGTATTACGGCACCATGGACCAGCAGCAAAAAATCCTCGACGCAAACGCCGATATCATTACAAACGCCAACCGCCTTCGCTCGGGAATGCGCTTGGTAATCCCTTAAAAGCTTCGATCTCAACCGCTTTTTCACCGTGTTTTTAAGCATTTTCGTAAATTTTAAGCCATTCTGAATATTTTTTGAAAAATTGCTTGACTTTACATAGTTTGTAATACATAATATATATAGTCAGCTATATGAAACTTTTATTAAGTACCGGACAAAATATCACATTAATGGAGGCCATAAAATGAAGTTTGAACGGGAACTGTTAAAAGGCGTAGCACCTGTAGTAGTGCTCGAGATCCTCGCGCGCGGGAAGATGTACGGCTACGAACTCTCAGAAGCCCTCGAACAGCGAAGCGGAAATATCCTCACCCTCGGCAGAGGAACATTATACCCCCTGCTCTACAACCTCGAGGCAAAGGGATTGGTCACCGCTGAATGGGACGAAACCGAAAGCAAGCGTAAACGCCGCTATTACTCCATCACCGGCAAAGGCAAAGAGCAGCTCTCCCGCCAGAAACAGCAGTGGCAGCAGTTGCAGAAAGGCGTAAATCTTGTATTCGGCTGGGCAGGTGCAAAAGCTGTCCCAGCATAAAGCCCAGCAGTACAAACTTTATTAAGGATAGCCCAATGTCCGAAAAAGACAACTGTTCTGAAAATCTGCCGCAGGTCGCTGCCGAGTATATCGAATCGGTCATCAAAAAAATGCATTATCGAAAGAAGGTGCGTAATGAGGTCAGGGCTGAATTGACCGGCCATTTCGAAGATGCATTAAAGGATTGTACTTCCGAGCAGGACAAACTCCAAAAAGTCCGGGAAATGATTACAGAATTCGGCGACTTTAAACTTCTGGCGATACTTATCCGCAGGGGCAAAAAACGCTGCAGGCCCTTATGGCGCACCCTTGTCGCAAGGGCCTTCCAGGTTTTAGGCCTTTTAATTCTCTTTATTCTCGTTCGCGGAGGATACTTAGCAACGGGCAGGCCCACAATAAAGGTGGACTATTCTCAATGGCTCAATGAGCTCGTAAGCCAAGGCAGGGATGAATCACTAAATGCCATGAGTGATGTCGTTAAGGCGACGGAACTAAGGGATAAACAATATGATGATGTATTTAATATACTTGAAGTCTGGCCTGGTGACATGAATAAAGAGGAAATAGAACTGATAGAAAAGCACTTGAAGGTAAACGAGGAAGCAATAAAGAAACTTAAAGGGGCTCTTGAGAAACCTTATTACTGGTCACATTATAGAGTAGAAGGTGATTTAAAATCGGAATTTACAAGTAAAATCATAGAAGGTGTTATGCCGACATTAACCGGACATAAAAGACTTGCGCAAACACTTAGAAGACAGATATTACAAAAGGGATATTTGGGGGATATTGAAGGCGCAATAGAAGATAGTCTCACGCTTATCAGCTACGGCAGCAGGATGATGGGAAAGGGTTTTCTGATCGAGCAGCTTGTCGCAATTGCCGTAGAGGCAATGGGGCATATGAACATTTATTATCTCCTTGATAAGGTTGAGTTGTCCG
>CBDUSK010000001.1:0-27307 GCA_965369915.1 uncultured Phycisphaerae bacterium | reverse complement strand
TACTCTCCAAGGTGTAATCTGTTCTTATCGTATCCAATAATTTCAGCAATTTTTAAAGCAGTATCTTTGTTGCTTATACCAAAACCAGTAGATACATTGAAAACATGCCCTTTTGCATTTGGCGATTCTATTGCTAATAAATAGGCATTAACGTGATCATCAACATACATATAATCCCTGATTGAATTGGGCGCACCTATATATATTTCTTCGCTCTTCAGCATTTTATTAATAATATATTCGATATAAAAACTTTTGTCGTATTTCCTGCCATAAGTATTTACACATCTCAAGATAACACAATTAATATCATATACATTTATCATCATTCTCATATATAAATCACTATATGCTTTTGCGCATGCATAAGGACTGGAGGGAAAAAGTGCCAAATTCTCTGTATAGGGTTCGTCTTTTGGTTGTAGCCCATATACTTCTGCTGTTGACGCAACAATGAGTCTTCGGTTTTTATAATCACTAAGGCTATGCAGCGCATGTGCTATATGAATCGTTCCTGTTGCTGTCACTCGATTATAGTCCAATGGGTGTTCGAAGGAAGCTCTGACAGGAGATAAAGCCGCAAGATGTACTATTTTATCTGGTTTTATTCTGTTTATCAGGCTTTCTATTGACATATAATCTGTTATATCTACTTCGTGCACGATGACTTCTTTGACAATATCTTTAAGAGAGCTTGTGTTTCTTGATCTACATTGTTTTGCAATTCCATGCACTTCGTATTTTGATATAAGTTTATGGGCTAGTTCCCCACCAATGAAACCGGTTATTCCTGTAATTAATACTTTTTCCATTCTAAGTACTCCATAAAGTAACTATTTCTTTCTTTGTTATTTCAAGCTGCTTCAGATTGTTCACTGTAAACCATTTTTTATTAATAGGTAATCGATATGCCTTCAATAATTTCTTTTTAGCAAGATCATGAAAAGTTACTCTTTCTATTGATCCTGTAGAGGGTATATAATCAACAATTTCTCGGTTAAACACATATATGCCTGCACTTACAGGAATATCATGGCATGCTTGTTTTTCGTGAAAGCCTGTTATTGTATTATGTTCATCTATTGCCAATACACCATATGATGCTTTAAGAGGAGCCGTAACTATCGTTGCAATGCCATCGTTTTGAACATGAGATTCAACTAATTTGTTAATGTCTAAATTTGTCAATTCATCGCCATTCATTGCAAGGAAAACTTCGTCATTCACAAATCTACTTATGGCCTTTTTGAATCCTTCACCTGTTCCCCCCTCAACAGAGTGCTCACTAAAATCGATTTTCATACCCATATTATTTGTTGTGAAATAGTCGATAAGGAACTCTTTTTTATACGCAACTCCAAAAACGACATGGCTAATCTCGTAGGCAGACAACCATTTCTCGAGAATCCAGTGAAGTATTGGCTTGCCAGCTATTTCAATCATCGGTTTCGGTCTGTCTGGTCTTAGCTTCTTTCCAGTACAAGGATTCATTCTTGTACCTGCACCCCCCGCTAGAATTACAGCCGTTTTTATTCTATTCATATCATCCTATCAGTATGTTTAAAAACATAATAATTATACCTAAGGTAAGAAAATCCAAAACACTAGAACCTTTATTCTTATTTTACTAGAAATCCATCAAAGCTTTCTTCTACAAAATACGTTTAATAACATTTAAAATCAACTCATTTTTTCAGCATAATAATATCCTCAATTTTTTTTGCTGTTCTTTCACTGCTATTTCCGTCGAGATAGCCGATCCTTGATTCAAGGTATTTTTGTCGTTTTACGTTAAACTCCTGCCGGTATTCTTCGGTAAGAGCCTTTACAAGATTTTTTTTAAGTTCATTTGTCGTAGTTGCTTTCAGCTCGATCTCGTTATTGAAGTGGTCCGGAAGCGTTACAAGGTTTTGAGGGTTTATCACAACAATGGGTATCCCGAAAACTACTGCTTCAAAAGAAGTATACGACGAAACCGACATTTGCAGATCCGTTGCCTTAAATACTTCATACAGGTTAACATCCTTTGCAATAATATAATTCTTTGTGTCTATGCCCTCTAAGATGGCGTTATATTTTTCTATATTTTCTCTTGGATGGATCTTAACAATAAAAAACAGGTCCGGATTTTCCTTGATGGCAAATCTGTAGAAATCATTCACCAGTCCGCAGGCTCTTTCACTGAGCAGCGTTTCAAGCGGCTGGGTACATATCGTTACTATCGGCTTTCCGTGAGGAATATTGACACCTATATTTTCCGGGATGTGTGCGTTAGATGCTGTTTTCAGGATCCTGTCAAAAGCCGGGTTGCCCGTAACGTAAGTATGCTTTTCGACCTCAAGTCCCTTGTAGAAATTTTTAAAAAACTCCCCCCATACAAAAAGGTAATTGCCCGAACGTTCATTTCCAAAAACTTTCTGCTTTCGACAGAACGGCATGTCCAGCAGTACGTTAAAAAGCAAATATCCTATGCGTTCTTTCAGCGGGTTCTTTTCCCTTTTAACCTTTATAAAAGACGGCTGGATCACTATGAAGGGGATCTTTTTCTTCTCCGCCCAGATATTGCAGAACCTGTTTATATACCCGCTTGAATCGCTCGTAGATACGATTGCATCTGGTGCAAGTCGTTTTAACTGCCTCTCCAGCCGGGGCTTTTGGTCTTTGAAGCAACGCATCTTTCCCATTACACCGCGGCTTTTGCTTAAAAGGGGCGATTCATCTATTACCTCGTACTCGTCAAAATATTCGAGAACTTCTTCTTTTTTAATGTTTTTTTCGCTGTGCCTGGAAAATACAGGGTCCTTCGTATTGAAGTAAACCGTGTGGAATCTCTCCCTAAATTCTTTAGCCACACTAAAAAAAACAGGATTGGATAAATACCAGTGTGTAGGGATAAAAACTATTTTCGGCTTCATTTTTTATAGATTCTCGTTTTTATTTCTCTGACCTCGTCAGTTCGTTCGAGATAAAGGGCGTTTATTTTATCTTTTGTCTCCTGGTCCAGGTCTCGCTGAACACACTTTTGGTTTATCCTTACTACCTCGGGATTCTTGTTCAGGTAGTCCATCACATCGTCCAGTTTGATCACCTTTTCAAAAGGAACATTTGTATAGATATTGTTTAAGAATTCATAGTCTTCTTCATAATCCAGCGTAAACCTAAGCTCAGGCCTGTTAAGTGCCGCTTTGGCCTGGATCGTTTTGATATCGAAAACTTCCGGCCGATCGATAAGATATCCCCATATCTCCGTATCGACTATGGTTTTGATCTCGCACACCGTGGCCAAAGCCTTGACGTTCATCCCGTATGTGGCCGCTCCAAGCGGAAGGCCCTGCACTTTAATAAAATCATGGCCTTCGGTGTTTATCATATCCGCTATTAAATTTGAATAATAAATCGAAAACAGGGGATTGTCCGCGGTAATACCAATAAAATAATCCAGCTCATGCAAAATTGAAGCATCCAAAAGCCTCTTGAGAACATCATCCTCATCCCCTAAAAAACATGATATCCCATTCTTTTTGGCGACTTCTGCCAGGGCTTTGTCCTGGGGATTAGGTGAAGTACAAAGAACGATCTGCGAAACACCGTGGACCTCTTTGCACCTATCTATGATCCTTTCTGTAACCGTCCTGCCGTTTAGATCTTTCAGTATTTTCAGGGGCAATCTTGAGGACTTTAATCTTGCCGTGATCAAAAAACCTATCTTCATTGCTGCTCTCCGGCATCGTTTAAATATGTAAACTTTTCCAGGTCGGCTTTTTTAAACTCATAGTGGACTTTGGAGAAATCAATTATTTCATCTTCATCAATGTCTTTATCTGCTTTGAGCCCGATTAACTGCAAAAACTGGTTCTGCTTTAAAGGGCTTTGCTGTTGGGTTCTTTTAAAGCAGAGGTTCTCCAGCGAAAGTTTTTCTCCTCTTTTGATATTTCTTTTTGCAACTATGGCTTTTTTCATGGGACCCGTATTGCCGTATTCCAGTTCAGGTGTCGACATTTTTATCTCGCCGTTGCCATAAACCATCAATGCCAATTTCATCAATTCTTTTATCCTCAACATCTGTTCTTTTCCCACTGCGGCATGATAATCTATTCGTTTCTTACCGAAATCCGGTGTGTAGTGTTTTTCTAAAATATTAAAGCCCATCATCGCAGCCATAGTGCTGACAACTTCGTTGTTTGAATCATCAAATGCCGTGTGGTCCGCATATCCTACGGGCAGATCGAATAAGTTAGCCATCTTGAGCATTTTGGAAAGATTAATGTTAGCGTAATCAGTCGGATAGTTCTGGAACCCGTACATCAAAACAATCTTACTCTTCTGCCTGCTTTTCAGAAAATCCACTGCGTATGCAATTTCGTCGATTGACGAACCGCCAACCCCCAAAAAAACCGGCCCGTTAAAATTCGTCGCTTCTTCAAGCAAGAACCAGTCATTCAGTCCGGTGGCGTGCAACTCCACAGCGTATACATCCAATCCGCTTTTATTAATAAACTCCAAAGACTCAACATCATCGCATAACGTGACTACGTCCAGTCCATTTTTATTCGAATGGTTAATAATTGCATCCCACTGTTTTTTATCAAAAATCCATTTTTTGATCTCGGAAATCAAGGGATGTTTTTTCTGTAAGTAACTTTCTGGATTCAATAACAAATGAAACTTTACCGCATTTAATCCGATTTCGACTATCTCCTCTATCATTTTATACAAGTAGCCAGCGTCTCCTTCGTGATTATATGCGGTTTCTCCAATAATATATGGTTCCTGTTTTTTCTTCATGAAAACGGCCCTGCCATTGTTAAATTACTTTGTTTCCTGTTCACGGAAATATTGTAAGACTTTTTTATATTCTTTCCATTGGCCAATATCTAAATATTCTTTTTCATTCACGGGATACGTGAGAATTTTTTTACCGTTTTTGGCCAGGATCTTGATCAACTCGGTCATATCCATATGTGAGTCGGCCGGAATAAAATCTAAGGTGTCTTTATTTAGAACATATACACCGGTATTAATCGTAAATGTATATTCCGGTTTCTCAAGGATATTCGCAACTTCCCCACCCTCTTTAAGATTTATCACTCCATATGGAATTTCATAATGCTGAACAGAAGAGAGGATCGTTAACGAGGCTTTTTGTTCCTGATGGAGCGCCAGTACATTTTCAAAATTTGCTTTAACAATAATGTCACAATTTGAAACAATAAAAGTATCGCTGATTTTGTTTTCAAGTAGTTTCAAACTGCCTGCTGTTCCGAGAAAAGTTTTTTCTTTGATATAGTTTACTTTATACTCTTTTTCAATGCCCTTAAAGTATGCTTTTATCATCTCGCTTTTGTGGTTTAGTGTCAGATAAAATTTTTCTACTCCCTGCTGTTTGAATTCATCTATAATCATTTCGATAATAGGCTTATCGCCAACCGGGATCAATGCCTTGGGGAGAATTTTAGTAAACGGCTCCAGGCGTGATCCTTTTCCGCCGGCCATAATGACAACCGGAATATCTATCCGGCTCTTTTTGAACGGGGGTTGCTCTGATTCAGGGAATAATTGGTCCCATGTTATATACTCTACAACCTTATGTTCATTGTCTAAAACCGGTATCAATTCTATCTTGTACCGGACAAGCAGCTTTTTTACCGATTCCATCGAGAGTTCTTCTTTTCGTATATAAATGGGACTTTTGTTGTATATCTCGCTGATATCGCCCTCAAGGCTATTGCCTTTTAGTATATGGCGTCTGATGTCCCCGTCGCTGATCGCTCCAAGCAGTTTGTTGTCTTTGTCTACAACAAGCAAAGCTTTGACGGCTGTTTTGTCCAGTCTTTTTAGCGTTTTTTTTGTAGAATCTGACTTATGGATCAGAATATCTTTAAGCAACATCAATATCTCCTATATCAAAATTTATATCATAGAAGTTTTTCTTTAAAACATCGCACAGATCATATTTTTTCAGTATTTCCTTTATCTCTTTTGCCGCTCCTCCGGTGCCATATGGATTTTCAACGTTTTTCAGGATTTTCTGGAATTCTTTAGAATAGAGCTTTTGAAAAGCCTTGTTAATATCATCCTTTAACGGCTGGCAATTTATTATACTTTCAGCCTTTATCCTTCCCTTCTGCCGATCTCCAATATTAATTGTTCCGATCTTAAAGCTCGGAGCCTCTATGATACCACTCGACGAGTTTCCTACCATCGCATCAACAAACTGCAATGTCGACAAATATAAAAGCTGGCCCATGGAAGTAAAATACAGGGTGTTTTCAGAGTTGTTTAACGTGTACTCATCGATCATGTTGTTGATCGCTCTTCCTCCCGTATCAGCATTTGATTTCGTAAAAATAATATTTGTGTCCTTTAAACCATTTAAGACATCAAGTAAAATTTGAAATTGTTCTCCTGAAGTATTATCTTCCAACGTAACGGGGTGGAAAGTTACCAGTAGGTTTTTGCTGCCGAACTTATAATTCAGTTTCTTTTCCAGCTCTTTCCTGGATAACAATTTCAGTTCCTTGATATTATCCAACCCGATAGCGCCAACATTAAAGACCCTGTTAGGGTTTTCTCCTAATTGAACAACTCTCCTGTGATACTCTTGTGTAGAAGTAAAGTGCAGGTGGCTCATTTTTGTAATGGAATGACGAAACACTTCATCAATAACACCCTCGGTACGCTCTCCCCCGTGGAGATGTGCAATATGGCACCTGCTTACTGTAGCGGCGGCGGCGGCAATAAAAATCTCGAATCGATCACCTAAAACAACAACGATGTCCGGCCGGACACGATCATATGCCTTGGCAAATCCACTCATAGCCAATCCCATGGACTCAGCAATTCCAGTAGGTGTGTCTGAATGGAGTCCTATGTCAATCTTTTCATCAATGTTAAAACCGTCGCTTTCTATTTCTTTGTATGTCGAACCAAATTCTTCTGAAAGATGCATTCCCGTTACCACAAGCTGAAGTGTCAACTCGGGATCTACACTTACCTCTTTAAGCAGAGGCCTTAAAAGGCCATACTCTGCTCTTGAGCCGGTAACAATGCAAATCTTTCTTTTCATAATTCTATCATCTCGTCTTCTGCGAAATCTCCTTTCGCTGCCTTTCCTATTACGTTATCCCATTCCATTGGGTTAACTCCCGTCCCCGGCCGCTTACTTGTAATGTTGTCAGTAGTAAATACTTCACCTTTATTGATGCATTTTTTGGCAACTATACTCTTCCGTGCAACCGCTATATTTTTTATCTCGCTGGAACTTGGTTTTTTTATCCCGTCTCCAAGTGATCTTTCAATATTTCTTATCGCCTGGACCATGGCTTTAAGTTCACCCGGCTCCAAAGACGCCTTGTGGTCCGGTCCAGGCAGAGTCTTATCGAGAGTAAAATGTTTCTCGATCACGTCGGCTCCCAAAGCCGCTGCTGCAATTGCCACTTCTATTCCAAGCGTATGGTCGGAGTAGCCCACGTTCACATTCAACGCATCTTTGATAGTAAGCATAGCCGACAAATTCACGTCCTCAAAAGGTGTAGGATATTCGGTATTGCAATGTAGTATTGTTATATTGGTTCTATCTGTTTCGGATTGCAGTAAAATATTAAGTGCATCCTCTATTTCCTTTAAATCTGCCATCCCTGTAGACATAATAATACGTTTACCCAAACTACCGATTTTTCTTAAATAAGGTAAATTCGTTATTTCTCCGGAAGGAATTTTCATGATTTCAAGTCCAAGTTCGGAAAGTAGGTCTATGCTTTCCAGATCAAAAGGCGCCGACATGAACATAATGCCTTTTTCTTTGCAATGTTCTATCAGCGTTTTATGCTCAGCTTCACCAAGTTCCAGCTTTCTGACCATTTCAAGCTGGGATTCGCCCTTGTCTGTTGTTTCCTGCTGATAATCTGCCTTTGGCGCGTGTTTACTTATAATGTTTTCTGCTTTAAAAGTTTGAAATTTTACCGCATCAGCACCGGCATCAACCGCAACATCAATAAGCCGGGTGGCCAACTCAATACTGCCGTTATGATTAACTCCGGCCTCAGCTATAATAAAGGTCTTACTCATGCTTATCCAATTTTTCTCGCCGGGTTTCCGGCATAAGTTCCGCTTTCTTCGAGTGATCTACTGACAAAAGAACCCGCACCAAGCACCGTATTGCTTTCTATGGTAATATTGTTTGCGGTAACACTGTTGCTTCCAATAAAAGTGCTCTCGCCTATGAAGTTTTCTCCATTTATGACAACACCCGTTGATATATGGCAATGGTCCATAATTCGCGATTCATGTTCAATGATAGCCGCTGTATTGATTATGCAGTTTTTCCCTACACATGCCTCGGTGTTTATAATGGCATTGTGCATTACAATAGTTCCTTCTCCAACAACAGCTGACTTCGAAATGTATGATAAAGGAGATATGATTGTCGGAAACTTTCCCCCTAATTCTTTTATGAATTCGAATTTCTTAACTCTTTTGAAGGCACTTTTTATTTGTCCGATCGTTATTAGATAATATTCATATTCCTTGACTAATTCAGGTAAATCTTCGTCGCAGGCTATGATCTCGTGGCCCGATACTTTCAGGGACATTTTCTCTTTTTTGTCAACTATGCCCACTACTTTAAATTCATCCCCTGATTCTATCACGTCTATGCATGACTTACAGTGTCCGCCGCCGCCGATTAAAATAATATTCTTCTTCATAATCAATTCTTGCTAACCAGTTTTTTGAATTTTTCGCAAACATAATATATATCGTCTTCAGAATTCCGTGTTGAACACGGCAAACATAATCCTCTTTCGTAAATAGAAAAAGAATTTGCAAGTTCAGCTTCTTTGTAATCTTTATATGGAGGAAAGTCCGTTGCAGGCACAAATACCCTTCGAGTAGGAATTCCATATGTTTTTAATTTTCCTTGCAGCCCGGCTATGCCCATTTCGTTTTCAAAAACAATACAAGTCAGCCACCAGCAGCTTTCTGCGCCTTCGCATTCGGCCTGAAAAGAAATAGATCCCAAATCATTTAACTCTTCCTTATAGATTTTGTTGAAAGTCCTTTTTTTGTCTAAAAAGCCATCGAGCTTTTCCATTTGAGCAAGTCCCATAGCAGCCTCTATGTTCGTCATCCTGTAATTAAAGCCCATCTCTGGATGGAAATAGCCCTTGGACTCATCCCTTGCCTGATTTACAAGAAATTTCACATGATCCAGTCTTTTCGGGTCACTGCCCACTATCATGCCGCCTCCGCCGGTGGTAATGATTTTATTGCCGTTAAAACTTAAACAACCTAGATCTCCAAAAGTTCCGGTATATTTGCCTTTATATTTAGCCCCCAAACTTTCCGTTGCATCTTCTATAACATATAGCTCGTGTTTTCGGGCAATATCCATTATCACATCCATATCACAAGGATTTCCAAACAGATGAACAGGTATTATAGCTTTAGTATTTTTGGTAATATGCTTTTGGATTTCTCCAGGATCAATGTTCCAGCTTTTAATATCTACGTCTACAAAAATCGGTTTTGCTCCAACATAAAGTATTGGGTTCACAGTAGCCACGAACGTAAGAGCCGGCACAATTACTTCGTCTCCCTCTTCAATACCTAATTCATAAAGTGAGGTGTGCAGTGCCGCGGTTCCGCTTTGTGTCGAAACGGCTTTTTCGACACCTAAGAATTCAGCCAGTTTTTCCTCAAATTCCGGAACAAATGGTCCTACAGTGGACACAAAACCGGTATCGATAGCCTTGTTAAGGTATTCCTTTTCCAGCCCCCCTACATTAGGGGCATCCAAGAATATGTTCCTACACATTATAAATATCCGGCTTATACAACTTCAAGGTCTTATTGTTTTTGAACCACTCCACGGTTTCGCTTAAGCCTTTATCAAGATCATATTTTTGTTGCCAGTTAGTTAGGTTTTTTATCTTCTCGTTGCTCCCCAGCAATCTTTCGACTTCGCTGTTTTCGGGCCGAATTCTTTTGGCATCTTTGATTACTGCCGCTTTCGGGTTGATCATATTAACTAACTTTTGGGCTAAATCGCCCATCGATATTTCGCTCTGAGTCGCTATATTTATTTCTTCCCCCGCTGTCTTAGAAGATTCAGCTATTTCTATAAAACCATTGGCAGTGTCCTTTACGAACAGCAAATCCCGCGTGGGAGATAAATCGCCGAGTTCTATTTCTTTTTTGCCGGATAAAAGCTGTGTAATGATAGTTGGAATGATAGCTCTGGCAGATTGGCGGGGGCCGTAAGTATTAAAGGGCCTGACAATCTTTACAGGTAACCCATACGCCCTGTGATAGCTGATAGCCAACTGATCTGCAGATATCTTTGTAGCAGAATAAGGCGACTGACCGACTTTTGGATGGCTTTCGTCAATAGGAACATATTGTGCGGTACCATAAGTCTCACTCGTAGATGTAATAAGAATATTATCTAATTGGTGTTCCTTAGAAGCCTGGAGAATGTTATAGGTTCCAACAATGTTTGTTTGGATATAGGCAAGAGGCGAAACATATGAATACGGAATGCCTATAAGGGCTGCTAAATGAAAAACCCCATCGCATCCCTTTATAGAATCCGATACAAAATCATAATCGCGGATATTTCCAGAAACTACTTCAATTTTATTTTTAGCCTGTATCTGCTCCAGCCAACCCCAATCGTTCCTGGAATTGTATTTCACAAACGCTCTTACCGCATACCCTCGCTCGATAAGTGTCTCGACAAGATGGGAACCGATAAAGCCCCCGGCTCCCGTTACTAAAACTTTCATTATACAAACCTCCGTTTAGAGACCTTACATGGTTTTGAGGCCTCTTTAAGTGCCTGAAAAACCACAGTTTAGATTCGTTTAGTTTAGTCCATTTCTCGAATTTTGCAAATGTTTTTTACTGCCGCTTAAACAGCAATAAACCGGCGTATCAGTGATTTTTGCTAAATACGTTCGTAATCTTTTGTTCTTCACACTGAGTTCCAGTATGGTTTTACTTTTTTCTTTCGACCGGATGCTCTCTAGCGGCACGATTTATCATCTTAACCATAAACTCTGTAACATCGTTGCTGTCGGCAAGAAGCCTTTGCTGTTTCTCTCGCCATATCTCGGACGTATCGGCATCCTTTAAAAGCTCTTCTGCAATATCTACAGCCTTGTCTATCGACCCAGGTCGGAAGATCATTTGGTATTCGTTCTCAAGTGCACGCAGGTAACCAAAGTCGTACGTGCCAAGACACACAACCGGAACGCCAAGGGTAGCCGCTTCCTCCGCCATGGTTCCGCCTTCGACAATACAAAGTGACGCAAAAGCCAAAAGACTGTGCATCTTCTCGACCGGAACAGGGTTGTTGTACTGAGCAAAATCACCGCTTAGCGATTCCTCTGAACTTATGACAATCCTGCCAAACTTTGAAAGTCTGTCGACAATTTTTGTGATCCGATTTTCCGAGCTTCTTTTTCTCCCGACATCATGACTTGCACCCCACGATACAGTCCTTATAAAGATGTACGGTTTGTCGGGGTCAAGACCTGCTTGTCTTAAAGGTTTCGGGTCAGGCTGGAAATATTTCGGCCCCATATAAGCAAGCACGGGCGGACCCCTAAACCTTATGTGTCGTTTGCCAAAATCACGATAATAACCCAGGCCCGTACAAATATAAGTGGCGAACGTCATGCCGATTGCCCCCTGAAGCTTTGCGTGTTCCATGTCATCGTATACGACTGTTGGAATTCCCATAAGCTTTCCTACTGGTCCGACTGAAACACCGACGCGTGCGACCATTACGTCAGGCTTGAATCGGCGCACGATCTTTATAAGCTTTAAGTCACGCCAAAGAAGCTCAAAGCCCATAGCGATAAGGTTCGATCCTTTCCGGCTTATACAAGTATGTTCTATGTTCAGTGTGTTGAGAAGATCGATAGTAACATCCTTTTTGCGAGCAGTTACCACCACCTCGTCGCCTCGCTCTTTTAACAGACCAATAGCGTTTTTGAAAAAATGCACCTGAGCAGGATGTACCACATCAAAAAGAACTTTCATCTGTATTCCTACATAAATTCGATTGACTTAGTATTTATCGCCGTTTTTTCAGGTGACTTTTGATTTTTTCAGTGTCCGGTTTTTCAATAACACCTTTTTCGGTTATTATTGCGGTTATGTTCTCAGCGTCCGTCACATCGAACGCCGGATTATAAACGTTAATATCCTTCGGTGCAATCCTGGTTTTCCCAAACGAAGTGATCTCGTCGGCGTTTCTTTGCTCGATCGGAATTTGGGCACCTGTCTTTATCTTAAGGTCAAATGTGCTCGAAGGGGCAGCGATATAGAACGGTATGCCGTGTTCTTTAGCCAGGATGCTCAAACTGAACGTTCCGATCTTGTTGGCGGTATCGCCGTTGGCCGCGATCCGGTCGGCACCGGTTATTACGGTGTCGATCTTGCCCTGTTTCATCAGGACCCCGGCCATGTTGTCACAGATCAATGTCGCATCGATACCCGCCCGGGTAAGTTCCCACGCGGTGAGGCGGGCACCCTGCAATAAGGGCCTGGTCTCATCGACATAGACCCTGAACTTTCTGCCGCCTGCGTAAGCTTCGTACATCGGCGAAAGAGCCGTCCCCTGCCCGGCAGTTGCAAGAGCGCCGGCGTTGCAATGGGTAAGTATCCCGGAGTTTTCCCTGATGAATTTTTCGCCGTTAACCCCTATGGCCTTGCACATGTCCCGGTCTTCTTTGCATACGGCATGAGCTTCGGTAAGCAGGGCCTGACGTAGCTCGGCAACCGATGCGCCCGTGTTTTCGGCGATGAATTTTTTCGCGGAAGTCTTCATCCTCTCCAGCGCCCAGAAAAGGTTTACCGCGGTGGGGCGGGATCCGGCAAGATAGTCTGCGTTTTTTTCAAGATGTGATACCGCATTCTTTGATCCGTTGCCCACAAAACTTTGCATGGCAAGGCAGATGCCGTACCCCGCGGCGACGCCGATCGCAGGAGCACCTCTTACCGCAAGCGTCAAAATAGCATCATAAAGCTGTTCGATGGTTTCACACCGAAGCTTTTTGTATTGCCCGGGAAGCAGCCTCTGGTCCGTAAGCTCCAGGGAGCCTTTTGTGTCACCGATCCACTTTAGTGTTTCAAAATCCATTTTTTACTCCTTGGGCGTTTAACACTTTATGAGAACTGCTTTGTTTCGGCCTTTAACTTTTTCTTCAGGTATTTTGCGGTATAGCTGTTTTTGACTTTTATGATCTCCTCCGGCGGACCTGTCGCTATCACTTTGCCGCCTGCGTCTCCGCCTTCGGGGCCAAGGTCGATTATATAATCGGCCATCTTAATAACGTCAAGATTATGCTCTATCACCACGACCGTATTGCCCAGGTCGCACAGCCTGCGAAGTACGTTCATCAGATTATGAATATCCGCGAAATGCAGGCCCGTTGTAGGCTCATCAAGCAGGAACAACGTATGGCCTGTGTTGGGCTTGCCTAATTCGGAAGCAAGCTTGACCCGCTGGGCCTCACCGCCTGAAAGCGTCGTGGAAGACTGGCCCAGCGTCATATACCCCAGGCCGACATCGTAAAGGGCCTTGATATGCCGCATTATCTTCGGGAAGTTTGCGAAAAACTGACGGGCATCTTCGATCCTCATGTCGAGCACATCGGCGATGTTCTTGCCCTTGTAAGTTATCTGCAGCGTCTCGGGGTTATACCTCTTACTCTTGCACTGCTGACAGACAACATAGACGTCCGGCAGAAAGTGCATCTCTATCTTTTTTGTACCCTGGCCCTGGCAATGCTCACACCGGCCGCCCTTGACATTAAAGCTGAACCTGCCGGGCTTGTACCCGCGGATCTTCGACTCTCTTGTCATGGCAAAGAGCTGCCTGATAAGATCAAAAACTCCGGTGTAAGTAGCCGGGTTGCTTCGAGGCGTCCTGCCGATAGGAGATTGATCTATCTCGATGACCTTATCGATGTACGAAATGCCGAGGATCGTTTTATGCTTGCCGGGTCTTTGGCGTGAGCTGTAGATCCTGCGTTTCAGGCCCTTGAGCAGTATCTCGGTCACCAGCGTGCTCTTGCCCGAGCCGGATACGCCCGTTACACAGGTAAAGATGCCGACGGGGAATTTGACACTGATACTCTTTAGATTGTTTTCGCAGGCCTGTTTTACCTCGATACACCGCCTTAAGCTGTATTTTCGTCTTTGCGCCGGAAGTTCGATACGATTTTCGCCGCTGAGATATTTGCCGGTGATCGACTCTTGGCATTGGCAGATATCTTTCAGTGTTCCGGTAACGACGACTTCTCCGCCGCGGGCACCGGCCGCCGGACCGATATCGATGATATGGTCAGCGTGTTCGATGACATCTTCATCATGCTCGACCACGATGACGGTGTTGCCGATATCGGTAAGTCTCCGCAGGATCCCGAGCAGACGCTTGTTGTCTCTTCGGTGCAATCCGATCGTCGGCTCATCAAGAACATAGCAGCAGCCCACCAGGCCGCTGCCTACCTGCGTGGCCAGACGGATCCTCTGGGCTTCCCCGCCGGACATCGTTCTGCTCATCCGGTCGAGAGTCAGATAGCCCAATCCGACATCGACCATAAACTTTAATCTGGCCTTTATTTCCTTGAGCGGCTGGACGGCGATCAAAGTTTTCTCGGCATCAAATTTAACTCTGCTGAAAAATTTCTGAGCCCGTTCGATGCTCATCCCGGTGATTTCACTGATGCTTTTAGAGCCAACCGTAACCGCTATCGCCTCGGGGCGAAGCCTTGCGCCCTTACAGCTCCGGCAGGACTGTTCCGAAAGATAGCTGTGCAGTCTTGCCTTTACATATACGCTGGTGGTTTTTTGCCATCGTCGGTCCAGGTTTGGGATCACCCCTTCGAAAGAGTAGCCGTATTTTTTTTCGTCCGCCGCCGACGTACCGTAAAGCAGTATCTTTCTGACCCGGACGCTCAGTTTATCGAAAGGCGTTTTCTTGCTTATTTCGAAATTCCTGCAGAATCTCTTTATCAGCCGGTTGTAATAAATGTTCATCCGCTTGCCGCCTTTTCGCCACGCATCTATCGCGCCGTTCTCAAGAGAAACTGTCTTGTCCGGGGCGATGAGGTCGGGGTCGAACTCAAGAATTGTCCCGAGCCCGTCGCAGCTTTTGCAGGCGCCGTACGGACTGTTAAAGCTGAACAATCTGGGCGAAAGTTCTTCCAGCGAAGCCTCCGGATGCCTGGTGCAGGCAAATTTCTCACTGTAGATAACATCTTTCCAGTCGCCGTTGCCGGCGCCTGCCTTGTTGTCGTGCGGTTCCTGGACCATTACCGCTATCAGGCCTTCCCCGATCTTCAGGGCTGTTTCTATAGAATCAGCTAATCGGATACGGATCGAATCTTTTATGATAAGCCGGTCGACGACTGCTGCGATATCATGTTTTTTGTTTTTGTCCAGCGCAGGTGAGTTCCTGATATCGTAGATCCTCCCGTCCACACGGACACGGACAAAACCTTCGCGCTGCACCCTGGCAAAGACTTCCCTGTGTTCGCCCTTCTGGCCCCGGATAAGCATGGCGCATATCTGGATCTTCGTACCTTCAGGCCGGCTAAGGATCGAGTCCACGATCTGTGAAGAATGCTGGCTGGTTATCGCCGCTCCGCACTTCCAGCAATGAGGCTCTCCAGCCCGGGCGAACAGAACCCTGCAGTAATCATATATCTCCGTGGTCGTGGCGACCGTCGAACGCGGATTGCTGCTGGCACTTCTCTGTTCGATCGCGATCGTCGGGGGGAGCCCTTCGATGTGTTCGACATGAGGCTTTTGCATCTGCTCGAGAAACTGCCTGGCGTAAGCGCTTAACGATTCGACGTATTTGCGCTGTCCCTCGGCATAGACCGTATCGAAAGCCAGACTGCTTTTTCCCGACCCGCTTATGCCGGTGACGGCTATGAGTTTGTCGCGGGGAATGTCAATATTTATGTTCTTCAGGTTATGCTCGCTGGCACCGATTATCCTGATCACTTTTTGCACTTTTTTTACACCTGCTCCCTGCGGTTAGTACGATTGTACTTATTGCACAATTTCTGCAATAAGCCGATTTTACGATTGTATCATATCTTGAGAACAAAGTAAACTATTTTTTAACGGCGGTTTTTGTACTCTGTGCCTGAAACTTGCAGCTTTATATCGTCGACAGGCCCGAACAGCCGTGATATAACCATTAAAGCTAATCTTTAATTTCCGCTATCATGAATATAAAACAACTTCACGACTGGGACCTGTCTTATGACCAGGCAAGAAAGCTTCAGATCTTGCTTGCCGAACGCGTGCGTTTTGAGAAACTTGAAAAAAACACCCGGCTTATAGCCGGGCTCGACTGTGCGTTCAGCAAAGACAAAAAAAGGATCTGTGCGGTCATCGTCGTACTGGCCTTTCCGGATATGAAGGTCGTCGAAACCAGACACGCCGTAACCGACGTTGCCTTTCCCTATATCCCCGGGCTGCTTTCCTTTCGAGAGGCACCCGTTTGTATAAAAGCCGCGTCAAAACTTAGATCCGTCCCGGATATTTTCATGATCGACGGACAGGGCTCCGCACATCCGCGCCGAATGGGTCTGGCCTGTCATCTTGGACTTTTTTTCGACAAGCCCGCCATCGGCTGCGCAAAAAGCAGGCTCATCGGCACGTTTGACGAAGTCGGTATCGAAAAGGGAGATTACTCTGTGCTTAAAGACAAGGGCCAAACTGTCGGAGCTGTTCTGCGCACTCGGAAAAATGTAAGACCCATGTTCGTCTCGGTGGGAAATAAATGTCTTCTGAAAGATGCGATAAGGGTCGTCTTGACCTGTGCAACGAAATACCGGCTGCCGGAACCGACTCGCCTGGCGCACCAGGCCGTGAGCAGGCTTAAACCGGAAATATAAGTCAGATACTAACCGGCAAAGAAAACACGGTGCTTTGGGCTCATTCCCACTTGTGCTCCTTGATCGAAGCAAGGATCATCTCCGCACATTCCATGGCTGCGAGACCATCCTCGGCGGTGACTTCCGGACGGGACTGTTTGTCAGAAACCGCCTTTAGGAATAACTGCTGTTCGATACGCAATGGCTCGGCATCCTCGATGTCAAGCTGCTCGATATGCAGAAGGTCAGGCCAGTTAACATCCGCAAAATCAAAATCCTGGGTCTGGTGTTCCTGTATCCATTTGACAACGTCAACGTTCGGAGCGGCCTTGATGATAACCCCTTCCTTCTTCAGGTAATCCAGACTCAAATATGCCTGACTGCTGAAAACCCTGACTTTCCGTTCGGTCTTTAACGCCACTCTTGAAGCCGTAATATTCGCAACACAGTTGTTCTCAAAAACGATCCTCGCATTACAGATGTCTTCATGGTCCCCGATGACGTTAACACCAACGGCATCTATCTTTTTTATCCCGCTTGCCGCTAACGAAAGGATGATATCGATATCGTGTATCATTACGTCCATCACCACCCCGATATCCGTCGAGCGGAAAGTATATGGACTGATACGGTTGGCCTCGATGAACCTCGGCTCGATATCAAGCCGCTTCATCGCCTGTACGACCGGATTGCATCGTTCGGAATGGCCGACCGCTACAATGGTGTTGTGCTTTTTCGCAAGCTCAACGATCTCGCGGGCCTGGACAACGTTCGCTGCCAGCGGTTTTTCTATCATCACCGCGATATTGTTTTCGATAAAACCCTTCGCAATCTCCAGGTGATTGGCCGTTGGTGCCGATATCGTAACCGCATCGACCTTGTCGATCAAAGCCTCAATATCCGTAAATGCCTGACAGCCGTATTGAGCGGCCAGTGTGTCGGCCTTGTCTTTTTGAACATCGACTACCGCGACCAACTCGCTTTCGTTTAACTGGCTGTAGACCTTGGAGTGTATGGCCCCCATTTTACCGGCGCCGACAACAGCTGTTCGAAGTTTGCTCATACGGGTTTTCCTCTTGCGTTAATCTCTGAATAATTCCAGGTGCCTGCCGAATCTGTGCTCATTGCTTTTGAGGATCGCATCGACCATATCGCGAACGTTTTCGTCAAGCCCGTCTTCGGCACCCAGAGCCTTTACCCTGTCGATGAATATACCATTGCCTTTATAGATCTTCTTGAACGCATTGGCTATTGCTTTCTGCTGCTGTTCGCCAAGGCCGGCACGGGTTAAGCCCCTTTTGTTTACGGACCTTACCTCGGGCGGATAATGTCCGCTCACGATGACAAAAGGCGGAATATCATGATTGATGCCGGCAAACCCTGCCGCGTAACACCACTTCCCAAACGTTACGAACTGATGGACTGCCACCATGCCGCTCAGCCAGACGCCCGTTTCGATCTTGCAGTGGCCGCTGATCTGCGAGTAGTTGCTTATCACGATCTTATTTTCAAGCACACAATCATGGCCGATATGCACACCGACCATCATCATGTTATCATTGCCGAGCCTGGTCAGTTTACCCGGATGTATACTCGGGTGGATCGTTACCTGTTCACGTATAACATTATTGTCGCCTATTTCCAGCCTGCCGATCTCAGCATCCGGGTCCATATCCAGGAGCTGGGGTTCCCTGCCGATCGCGCAATTGGTAAATAGCCGGTTGCCTTTGCCGAGTTTTACATTTTTGCCTATCACAACGTTGGCATCGACTATAGTGCCCTCCCCGATCACCACCCCTTCGTCTATTACAGAGTTAGGCCCAATAACAACGCCATCTGCCAACTGTGCTGTTTTATCAATGACTGCGCTTTGGTGAATTTTCGTACTCATAAACTCGTCTTAACCTTCCGTTTTCTTTTGCCGGTTCTGCCGGCTAACCGTAATTTAATGATCAAACCATTTCATCGTCAACAAGCATAAACTTCAATTGTGCCTCGGCTGCTATGTCATCGCCCACCATCGCCGTACAGTTACACTGTGCGCTTCTGCTGCGGACCCTGGTTGTCTCGGAAATAAGGATCAACTGGTCGCCGGGCAAAACCGACTTTCGTATCTTCACCCCATCCATCGTAAGAAGTACCGCAAGCTTACCGGTATGCTCGAGCTTCTGGGCAAAAAGCAGGCCCGATACCTGGGCCAGGGCTTCGATTATCAGCACTCCCGGCATGATCGGGGTCCCGGGAAAATGCCCCTGGAAAAACTGCTCGTTAAAAGTAACGTTCTTTATTCCCTTTATTCTCCGGTCACCTTCTATCTCCACTATCTTATCCACCAGCAAAAACGGGTACCGGTGAGGAAGTATCCTCTGTATCCTGCGGATGTCCAGCAGGGATTCGGTGCCGAACTCCGATCTTCTCTCGTCCCGTTCGGACAAACTGGCAAGCCGCCTGGCAAGCTGCTGATTCAGGGCATGGCCGCTTTTATATGCCACAATACGGCCCACTATCGGTTTTGCCGTCAGCATCAGGTCCCCTATCAAGTCCACTATCTTGTGCCTGACACACTCGTCCGCAAACCGGTAGCTGTTTTTGATCGGGCCGTCCGAATTTATCACAAGAATATCACGAGGCGTAAGGTGTGTGCCAATGCCGTGGGCACGCATCTGTCTTGCTTCCGCTTCCAGGACAAATGTCCTCGCCGAAGAAAGATTCTTTTCAAAGTGTGCCGTCGTTAGCTCACAGGTATAAAGCTGTCTTCCGATACCGGTGTGCTGGGTATAATCCAGGTCATAAGTAATGTTAAGCTGCTCCGAATCGTAAGGCAGGGCATAGATCGACTTGTCGCCTTCACTGATGCTGATTGGCTTGTTAATAACGATTTGTTTGCATTCGGCCTGCTGTTCGGCAATGCCGCATCTTTTAAGTGTTTTGAAATACTCATCGCTGCTGCCGTCAAAGCCCGGCATCTCGGTACCGTCTATTTCGACTACAAGGTTGTTTATCTGAAGGGCGCTTATCGCGGCCAGACAATGTTCCAAGGTCTCGATGCTCACAGAACCTTTTTTTATCGTCGTACGGCGGTCTCTTTCAGCAATGTTGGCCGTGACGGCATGGATCCTTATCGGCTCGGACATATCTGTGCGCACAAAAACCACGCCGGTGTCCGCCTGACCCGGACGAAACACAACTTTTGCGTCTTTGCCGGTAAAAAGGCCCCTGCCCGAAAGCTTTGCCTCACCGTTTATTGTCTTCTGCAGCCTCAAGTCTTTCTACTTTCTTTACAAGTTCTTTCAGTGTTTTTGACATCTTAGGCAGTCGTTTGATGTGCACATGGTTCCTCATCTCCTGCTTTATATCGATTGCCGGGGTTCCAAAAACCCGGCCACCTTTCGGGACGTTCCTGAGCACAGAGCACTTAGCGGCTAACATAGCTCCATCCCCGATGGTCACATCGTTCCCAACCCCGGACTGACCACCCATGACTACTCCGTCGCCTAATTTGGCGCTGCCGGAAAGGCCCGTCATCCCCGCCATCAGACAGCACTTGCCGATCGTTACGTTGTGGGCTATATGGACAAGATTGTCTATCTTGGTGCCCGCACCTATTACGGTATTGCCGAACTTCGCCCGGTCAACACAGCAGCAGGCACCGATCTCGACACAATCTTCTATCACCACTGAGCCGTTATGTGGTATCAGCCGATGTTCGCCGTCGATAAAATAATAGCCGTATCCCGTCGAACCGATGGTCGAATTTGCCTGGATAATACAGTTGCTGCCTATTTTGCAATCGTGGTAAACAACAACACCGGCATCGAGCCTGGTGTTTTGCCCAACGACCGAATTGGCCCCGATCACGCAACCCGGTGAGATTATGCTGTCCTTGCCGATACTTACGTTTCGACCGATATAGGCACCGGCGCCGATTTCAACCTTATCACCGAGACTGACACTTTCTTCAACGATCGCAGCGGGATGCACTCCCCCTGTGCCGGTCAGCTTCGGCGCAAAAAGATTTAATGCCGTTATCAAAGAAGCTTCGACTTTTTCAACCAGCAGCAAGGCGGCATTACCGCTGCCTGTCTCCTTCGAAACTATCACCGCAGCGGCCTTGGTCCCGGCAAGTCTGTCGGCATGTTTAGCAGAACTGATAAAACTTACTTCCGTCGGGCCGGCTTCTTGAAGCGAGTTAACCCCCGTGATCTTTCCTGAACCCGGACCGATAAGCTTAGCGCCTAACCGCTCGGCTAAACCGGCAACCGTCAATACCGTTTCCTGACGCTTTTTCATCTTCTGTGCCCTGGTCAATTCACCTTATCCACAGCAGCCAGCACTTCGTTTGTTATATCCATGTCGTCAGCGTGAAATAAAACCTTGCTCGTCTTTATTATCAGCAATAGTTCGTTCGGGCTCGCCGCCGGAAACTGGTTATCCTCTTTAGCAAGGACCAGGTCCAGGCCTTTTTGCTCCGCCACATTCCCGATCGCCGCAACTATCTCCATGTAAAGCTGCTCTGTCCATTGCTGCTCTTTGAAAGTCAGGTCCTGCTGATAGAATTTTTCTTTCGCATCAAGCAAGGACTCCTTTTCTATCATCTCGCGCATCAGGTTCGCATGGTCCGTACTGCCTGGCTTTCTGGTCTCCATATCAGCCCTGAAGGCCCTGGCTTCGCTCGATATTTTTTCGAGTTCGGCCACTATCTTTTTCCGCTCGCCTTCCATTACCCGCTGCCATTGTGTGTTCTTTTTGCAATTCTCAAATATCCTGCGAACGCTGACCACCGCTATTCGGCTCGGCGGAGCCTGCGAAGCTTTCTTCTTCAGGGCCAAAGGGATCGTCTTGGGAGTAAGCTTTTTACCGGCCCCGAACGCTATCGAACACAACAATATACTTAGAACAATATTTCTTATTTTCATAACTTGACCTTTCGTAAAAATCTCCCTTTTAAATCGATACTTAGAATAACGCTCCAACCGAAAAACTGAATACCTGCGTCTCGTCATCGCCGTCCTTGATAAACGGTGTAGCCAGTTCGAACCTCATCGGCACCGGGCCGAACCACTGCGGGATCATTATCTGAATACCTGTGCCTATCGAGGCCCTGACACCGCCTGTATCAATTACGCCGGTATCGACGAATAACAGCCAGGACAGAACTTCCGTCGTAAGGGGAACCGCTATCTCGGCGTTTGCGACCATGATCCAGTCACTGCCGATCGGGTCTTTATGTTCCGGGTTTACAACATTTGTCTGTAAGCCCCTGGTGCTGACACCGCGATAGTCAAAACCTCTTAACGAGCCTGTTCCGCCGGCGTAAAACTTCTCGAAAGGCGGAGCGTTCCCGATTATGGTCGCAGCATACAGTTTCGTTTCGAGGATGGTCTTTCGTTCCGCCAGGTCTTCATAGAGCGTCTTATACCAGCGCTGGGTCCCGCTGAGCACACCAAAAGTATGGTCCCCGCCGACCTGTTCGTACCCGGCGTTAAAGTTATATCCTTTACTCGGGTTGAACCTGCTGTCGGTAGTGTCCTTTCTGACAAAAGCCCTTATGCCCACCAGGTCGTTCGAACCCTTGACGTCTATGATCTCCTTAGGGGCATCAGGTTCCAGGTCCACTACATCGACCTGTTCTGCTCTGAATGAGATCCCGCGCCGCCATTTATTTTTGTATCGTTTTTCAAATCCGAGATATGCCTTGATCCTTTCTTCATCGTAAGCCTCTCTGCCCCTTTCAAAACTCGAGCCTACCACATCGAGCGAGATGGGCTTGTCATAAAGATACCGTTCGGTGAAACTCACCGAGTACCGGCTTTGAATAGTACCGGGTTCGAGAGCGATTCTCAGCCGCTGGCCGGCGCCTTTAAAAGCATCACCGAAGAAAATATCCTTAAGATTGTCCGGCCAGGCCCTTATATCAAAATTCCGCTGGTCGAATACTAATTGCCCTATCACCCCGCTGTCGGAGGCAACACCGGCACCTAACATTATCGAACCGGTCTGGCCCTCGACGATGTTGACGTGGGCATTCCGCTGGCCGCGTATCGTGCCCACGGGCTTTATAAACGCCGACTCGGTCATCACGGTCCTTCTGATTATTTTCTCCAGTTCCCCCTGGCCGTCTCCGCGGGCAAGATCGGCGTTGTACCATTGGCCCGGCTTGAAATTCTCCTCATCAAGAATACGGCGGACAACCTTGTCGTGAGTCGATTCGTTACCCGTTATGATCACCTGGCCGATCCTGAAACGCTCTCCTTCTGTTATACTGAACTCAGCCGCGACCTTTAATGCCTCGACAAACCTGCGCTCGTACTTCACCTCGGCATCGACAAACCCCTGCGCACGGTAACGGTTGGCAATGCTTTTGGCATCGGAATCCGCTTTTTCCTTGCTGTAAATCTCACCGGCCTTTAGTTTCAGATCCTTCCGTAATGTCTCAACATCAAAGAATTCGTTTCCCGTAATAACAATCTCGTCCATAGTATAGACAGGCCCTTCCATGATCGCAAAAGTGACCTCTACGAACTTGCCGTCTTCACTGAAGTTCGTCCGCGATGTAACATGGGCGTTTAGATGACCCCTTTTTTGGTAAGCTTTCTGCAGTTTCGTCACATCTTCAGAGGCAGTCTGTTCGACATAGTAAGCAGGCCATAACCAGAACTTGCGAGTCTTGGTCTTGATCGCCTTTTTCAATTTCTTTGTCGGGATGGTTTCGTTTCCGTCGAAAAGGACTTTTCGGATCCGTGCCCGCATCCCTTCTTTGATATTATAGATCACCCGCCCGGCCTGGAGTGCGCTTTCATCAAGGCTTATCTCCGCCGAGGCGTAACCGGCTTTGCGGTAAAGTTCGGTAAGGATCTCGACCCCGGCCCGTGCCAGAAAAACATCAAGATAATCTCCCTTTTTAAAGCCGAGATCCTTGGAAAGTTTGCCGGCCTTAACTTTTTTGTTCCCATTGAAGACGATCACCCGGACAAGGTTTTTTTCAACAACAACGAAAGTCAGTTCGACCTGACCGCCCACGACCTCGGTGTTGTAATAAGCGTACTCGACACCTTCGATCTGGGCGATACGCCTTGAGTCCTCGTCCGCAGAAGCTTTGTCGAAAAATTCACCCACCCTGGCCCGAACCGATGCCAGGATCATCGCCTTGCTTATGGTAATATTGCCCGTCGCTTCAACGCTGCTGATAAGCAGTTCAGAATTCAGACTTGTCTCGGCCTGGCCAAAGCAATCCCGGGGAAATAAGACTAACGCTAAAACAAAAACAATTGTCAAAGCTCCCGTCTTTACCGTCAATCCCCTTTGAGTAGTCATCTTGATTCCCTAAAATGGTTCCTCTGCTCGTGAAAGCGTTTCAAAACGGGTGAACTCGCTCTCAAAGTATAGTTTCACGCTGTCAGTAGGGCCGTTTCGCTGTTTGGCCACTATGATTTCAGCGGTGTTATCATTTTTCCCGTCTTCCTCGCCCCTGCGATAATAGTCTTCCCGATGGAGCAGCATCACGACATCAGCATCCTGTTCGATACTTCCGCTTTCACGCAGATCGCTCATTCTCGGTCTGTGGTCTTCTCTGCCTTCGGGCGAACGATTTAACTGGCTAAGCACAACAACGGGAATATCCAATTCCTTGGCAAGTGCTTTAAGATACCTGGACATCGTACTTACTTCCTGCTGACGCGACTCGGCCTTGCCTCCCAGGGTCATTAATTGCAGATAGTCTATCAAAACACATTGGATATCGTACTGGCTTTTGAGCCTCCTGCATTTGGCCCTTATCATAAGCGGTGTAAGGCCAGGCGTGTCATCAATAAAAATAGGCTGATTGAAAAGTTCGCTGCAGGCGTCTCTTAGTTTTTCATATTCGTTTGTGGTGATAGTACCTTTTCTTACTCTTTGCAGATCTACCCTGCCCCGGCTGCATAAGAATCTTTCGACCAATTGCTGTTTGCTCATCTCGAGCGAAAATATCACTACCGGCTTTCCGTGGTCCGCCCCGATATGCTCTGCGATATTAAGCGCAAAGCTCGTCTTGCCCATGCTCGGACGGCCCGCTATTATTATCATCTCGCTTTTCTGAAGACCGCAAAGAAGATCGTCAAGTTCGTGATACCCGGTTGGAAGGCCGGTAATATGTGACCCTTCTCTTGATTCGATAAGATCGTAAGCTTCCTGGAGCAGGTCCTGCAGCGGAATAACCGCCCCGCTTATCTTTTTCTCGGTCACGGCAAATATTTTCTGCTCGGCTATATCAAGCTTTTCGCTTACGTCTCCGTTGTCATCGTAGGCATCGTTGAGTATTTCACTGGTCGCCTGGACCAGCTGACGAAGCAGTGATTTGTTCTTGACGATATCACAATAGTACTCGACGCTCGCCGATGACGGTACGGATTCTACTACCCTGACAAGATATTCCGCCCCCCCGACGGATTTCAGCTTTTTGCGCTTTTTGAGTTCGTCGCGCAGCAAAACCAGATCGATATGGCTGTTACTTTCATAAAGCGCAACCAGGGCGTCAAATATCTCCCGGTGCTCAGGCCGGTAAAATGACCCGGCAGTTATCAACTGGATAACCTGACCGATGCACTCACGGTCAAGGATCATCGAACCCAGCACCGCGGCTTCGGCTTCCAGCGACTCCGGCATACCCCGGCCCGCGCTTGCCGGAGCCGGAGCAGTAACTGCCGCATGATCGCCGTTATTCTTTTTTGATGTCTTCGTCGACTGATTCAACTTTCTCATCCTGAGAAACCACTACGACACTGACCTTGGCGGTCAATTCCGCCGATAACTTTAGCGTGACTTCATGCGTACCGACTTCCTTGATGTGCCCGTCAAGATGCACCATGTTATCCGATATTTCGAATCCCTGCTCACGAAGATTGGTTGCTATGTCACGCTCACTTACCGAGCCGAACAGATGTCCCTGCTCGTTAGCTTTGGCAGCTACCACGGCTTCAGCGCCTTCCACCGCAGAGGCTACCTGCTCGAGTTTCTCGAACGCAAGCTTGCGGAACTCGGCCCGTTTTGTCTTTTCCTCGGCCAAAGACTTGACGTTGGCCTCGGTCGGCACTGTCGCAACACCCTGAGGCAACAGATAATTTCGTGCGTATCCGTCCTTTACCTCTACGACATCTCCAAACCATCCCAGCTCTTCTACATCTTCACAAAGTAAAACCTTCATAATCTATCTCCGCCGTTTCGCTTGCCGGGTAGAATTTTTCTGCCTTTCTCCCGGCCAGACTTTTATTAGAATTTCGTTGTTCTTTTGCGTCAACTCGTAAACGGCAGCAACGCCATGAACCGGGCACGCTTGATCGCCCGTTTGACCTTACGCTGACACGAGGCGCAATTGCCGCTGCGCTTTCGGGAAAAAATCTTGCCGCGGTGCGTCAAAAGCTTCTGCAGAGTGTCGATGTCTTTATAATCGACATACTCTTTCCCTTCTCTGCAAAATCGGCATTGAGTCTGCTCTCGAATACTCGTAGAAAACCTTTTCTTTTTCCTGTTCATTCCCGGTCTGCTTTTCGTTCCCATTCTTGCCATACTGTATAACCTTCAAAATCAGATACTATTAACTTAGAAACACATTGTTTTTGTATTCAAAACATCCGTTAAAACGGTATCTCGTCCGACTCGTTCGCGCCTAAAGGCTGTCCGGCATTGTTGTCCGCCGGAGCCTGCTCCGATGAAAATTCACCTCTGCCGTCCTGACCGCTTCCCGATGAACGCTGACCCATAAACTCAAAATTCTCAACCGTTACCCTTAGCTTGCTCCGCTTTGAGCCGTCCTGACCCTGCCAACTGTCAAACGTCAGCCTCCCCTCGACAAACAGCGGATTACCTTTCTTGCAGTACTTATTTATCACCTCTGCTCTTTTGCCGAACATCCTGCAGTCCACAAAACATGTTTCGTCCCGCTGGGTGCCGTCCTGGCCTTTCCATCTGCGGTTTGTCGCGATACCGAAATCCACAACCGCCGTCTGGTTTGGCGTATAGGACAACTGCGGGTCACGCGTCAGATTACCCATCAATATCACCTTATTGTAACTGGCCATATCCGATCTCCCTTTGTTTGTGCCCGGATGAAGCAACGCCCGTAACTCTTGGTGTTCACTCGCCTGCCGGGACGGATTATCATTCCTGAACTTCCCTGTCTTCTGTATCGCAAGACGGCGTCTCTGCTGGCTCCTCGGAAGATTCGACAGGTGCTTCTTCCGCCGCCTCAGAATCTTTTTTCTTAGCCTGGGCCTTTTCCTCGGCCTGGGCCTTTTCCTCAGCCTGGGCTTTTTTCTCGGCTTGGGCCTTTTCCTCAGCCTGGGCTTTTTCCTCAGCTTGGGCTTTTTCCTTGGCCTGGGCCTTTTCCTCAGCCTGGGCGGCTCGTTCGGCCTGGGCCTTCTCCGCCGCTG